>CAZIMI010000029.1:0-10140 GCA_964540325.1 uncultured Methanosarcinales archaeon
GAAATGGTAACCCTGGCCAGTTGCTAAAGTGATGGGGGTAATGTTATATTCCTGTAAAGTATCCCAGAAACATCTATAGACAGGTTCCATTTTCCAGAACGTATCAACTTGGTTCAAATATGCTTCATCCGGAAATTTATGGCTAAGATATTCAATGTCCATCACGAAAGTTATTTTTTGTTTATCCCACACTGAACGAAAAATGTTTAAATCTCCTTCTAAAAGAACACCTAACTGTTCTGGTATTAAAGAAGAAGCTTTCTTACCTTTAGTTCTCAGGAAATGGTCACCCCAACCAGAAAAATATTCAACTGTTACATGTTTAGAAATGTCTTTTAATTGTTCATTAAGACTACCTTCTTTAGTTTTAAAATTTTTTGTAGCTAAATGTGGGACACCACAGTATTCAAGAATCCTTTTAATAACTTCCGGGTCGCGATAAAAGTCGTGTGTAGTTAACATGAGACTCACCTGTTTTTATGGTTGAGAGACGTTATCTTTTTATAAGGATTTATATCCTAGGTTATATCTTTTTTAATCTTAAGTACAAAAATAAATAGATTGGTTGACACTACACATATTTAAAAAGAATAAACTCACTCATTGGTAATATGAACTTAACAAACGTTGACGCAAGATATCTTGTTAGAGAAGGGTACAAAGCTATGCCCTGGATAAAAAGTAAAGAAATTATTTCAGAAACTAATCATAAAGAAATAATTTTAGAAGATATAAAAGATTTAGAATCAAAAATTGAAAATAATTCTAGATTGATATTACCTAAGAAAAATTTTGATTTGGACAAAGAAATTACTATTCAAGGTTACAATAATGTAGAACTTGTTGGCCCTGCAAAAGTAAAATTGAATAAAAGTAATTGTTTAATTAGAATTGTTAATTGTTCAAACCTTACAATAAAAAATATTGATTTAGTTGGACCAAGTCCCTATTTGATTGAATCAGACGGGATTAAAATTGAAGATTCCGATGACATCATTGTTCACCAATGTAGAATTAAAGATTTTTCCAGGACAGGTGTTGAATATAGAAAGTCAACCGGCACTGTATCTGAATGTTTAATCTCTGACGCGTACATCAAAGATACAACCCAACTTTATAACTTAGGAAAATGTAACTTTTTAACAACTAAAAATATGGGTTACGGAATTTATGTTGAAGATTCTAACATTATTGCAATTCAAAACTGGTTTGAAAGATGTTCACACGCAATTGCATCTGGATGTACTCAAAGGATGGCAAGTTATGCTTTTTTTAATAATGTGGTTAATGGCTGTGTAACCTTAAATCCGTTAACTGAAAAAATTGTTGAGAAAAAAAGTGCAGGAATTGACACGCACGAAACACATTACGGAACTTTTGTTATTAAGGGGAATATTGTTTATAATGCTGGAGTAGGTGCCCATTTAAGGGGTGGGTCAGGAATAATAGACGAAAATTTGTTTCAAAATTGTAATACGGGTATTAGAATTGGAAAATGTTTAGGAAAAAATTATGATCACACTTACCATACCCAAAATGTACAGATCATGCCCAATAATATTTTTAAAACAATTGATGGCGAAAATGTTATCTGGCCAACTGCTAAATTGTAGGTGTATTGTTAACAACTACAAGTATATATAAATGTCTTCTTAATATTTTATAATTATGAAATATACAGGAATTGTTCACCGGCATTTAGATGATTATATAATGCCGCAAAGGCTACATATGGTAGATTTTATTTCTGCTAAGGGAGCTAACCTTTGCATCTGGAATAAACTTTCTTGGGAAGAATCATATGATAAAGTTGATACTTCTGATATTCGTGTTCTTGCAGAAAGGTGTAACCAGAAAAATGTTTCTTTATGGATTGGGATGAAACCTGGTGATTATAGGTACTGTATGCATAAAGAAGATCGAGATCTTTATGTTAAGAACGCTTTAAACATTTTAAAATCTGGTGCTTCAGGAATTTATGTAGTGATGGACGACACTCATCCTGGTGGTGAAGCAAGAGTTAAAGATGCAATTTATCAAGCAAAATTAATTACTGAATTATCTGATAAAATTGGAACTTCTTTAAAAGCAATTTGCGGTGAAAGATATCATACAAATGAAATGTTAAACCATGAATATTATGAACCAATATTGAAAGTATTACCTAAAAATACTTTAATTACTTGGACAGGGCCAAAAATTTGGAATCGCACTCTTAAAGGTGAAGATGTTATTGAATCTGATTGGCCAGTCTTAATTTGGGACAATTACTTTGCTAATGATAGTTTTAAACCAGAAAAAGCTCCAACGTATCCTTTTGAAGGTAGAGATAAAAAATTATTAGAAAATATAGATGCGTTTGTTTTAAACCTTAACTGTCATTACCCCTGGCAGTTCGGAGCAATTTATACAACTTTAGATTTTGTTAAAAATCCTCATAGTTATGTGCCTGAAAAATCTTTTCAAGAAGTGGTAAGAAGATTGGGTGGGGATTCCAGTGATGATTTTTTAAAGTTAGGAGATGAATATTGGAAAAGAGTAGAACATAAATATAAAAAATGAAAAAAATTATTTATTACATGCACTAACCGTTTTTCTTATACACTCATCTATTAACTCATATACCCCGTTAGCAGTAAAGATATCATGTAAGTCCCCAGTATAACTTCCAGGACCAGCAACCTGATCATATATTTCATAACCAGACATCCCCATGAGAAAACGTTTTCCATTCGCCATACAAATTGCTCCATACATAGCTCTTGCATCTTTTTTACTCAATCCTGTTAAAGAGTTTATTTTTTGTTCTATTTCAATAGCAAGCAAGCCCGTATCACAAGCAATCCAAGTTCGGTCCGCCAAACCTTTTTCCTCAACTTTTCTTGCCGAATCTCCGAAAATGTATTTTACAACAGATTCATCTTCTTCAGTAGTTTTGGAACCGAGTGTATATGCTGCTATTTCCTCAGAAACAAAAATCCCGGTCATCGCTCTGCAAACTCTTGATTGATCAAGAATTTTTTCTATTCCTGCGATGCTCTTTGCCGCTGCAAGTGAAATTACTAGCTTATCTTTAACAGAATATTTTATTTCACGACAAACATTATCAAAAAACTTTGGCTTTACGCATAAAACGACTACTTCAGAATTCTTTACAGCATAATTATTGTCGTTGCTAACTTCAATACTATACTTTTGCTGCAGTTCATTTAGTTTTTCTTGATTTCTTCTTGTTGCAATTATTCTTTGATGTTCATTTTGCACCAGAGCATCAATCACTGCTATCCCTAGACTTCCAGCCCCAATTATAGAAATAGTTCTATTTCTGACAAGGAATACGATCATCGGTATTCCCGAAAGCTGTTTCGCTTCCTCTTTCCAGTTCTGTTGCTCTTTGTTTTATTTCCATTTTATTTCCTCCAAGATTTGTTTTTTTAGAAATATCCTAATAACTTCTTAAGAAGACAGGATAAAAAAATGAGGGAGACAATTATTGTCTCGGTGTTGGCTGAAGAGAATTAAATCTAGTTAAATCAGAATTTACAATTTCAAAGTTCATTCTCTTCATCATAATAATCAGTGGGAAGAGAATCTATTTAAAACTTTCTTAAATATTTACTGCAATGGCTATTAAAGAAGTTTATCAAGTTTTACCCAAATAATAGCACCTTGAGGATGGTTATATTTTATTCCTTTCTCAAAACGTTTTGGTTCAGACAAAACCCAGGCATAAGTTTTTTTATAAGAAGGCTGTAAACTCCGATGTTTATTTGTGTTATTACTAAATTGTTCCTTTGTTAAAGGACCAAGACAATCAACAATCTTACAACTTCCTTTAATTTCTCCAGAACCGCTTTCAATCAAAGAAATAGTTTCTCTCTTTTTAGTCTTTGATCCTCTTAATTCCCAGGTTTTTTTACCTTCAAGAATTAAGTCCAACCATTGTTTCTTAATAATTAGGGCACTTGTCATGTTATAGGATAAACGAATAAAGGATATAAAGTTAATTGTTAGTTTTCTTCAGAAAGGATATGTGGGTTGAGAAACTTGTGGGGTTTGGTTTTTAATAAAAAAAATAAAAAAATAAAAAATTATTTTGAACTTTTACCGAACAAGTAAAACCCTGCAAAAAGTATTAATAATACTCCTAAGATATATCCCCAGACAGGAATTCCACCCCAACCAGCAGCCTGGATGTCAACTTCAGAAGATTTACAGTTACTTTTTCCTTCTGGACACTTTACATCATCATTTGCAGATGCACTAACAAAGGGTACAGTTTTATCTAACCTGATTTCACTGTACTGATTATCTGTTAAAGAGCTTACATATTGACCATTCAATTTACGATACTGTTTAGACACAGTACCAGAAGAGCCAACAACTTTCTCACCAGTAACTTTTACATCAGCACTTTGTTCAGTTGCAGAAACAACTTCAACAGTTAAATCACTAATTTTAGCACTACTTCCAACTTCAATCTCCTTAGGGATATTATTTACAGTAACTTTTACAATTGCTAGTTGTGCTTCTACCGCAGATGTTTCAGCAGTAGCTTCAACAGATTCTACAGCAGGCACATAAGAAATCAAACTTAACTTATATCCAGAAACGTCAGTTTCAGATAATCCGATTGTACCCTCATAAGAAATTGGTTCTTTAGTTACCGCACCATTATTCCCCACTTCTTTATATGAAGCATACTTAACTGTACAACCAGTATTTTTATCACCAGGTGAATCGGCTTCTAATACAATTGACATTGCTTGTTGTGATGGTCCATAATCTAAATTAAACTTAGGACTAATATATTGTGCGCCACTACCAGATCCAACACCTAATGTTGAAGAGATAACTGCATCGTCTGGACTTTTACACCAGATAAATCCTTCAACCATATGATCAAAGTCTGTATTAACCACATCAAAGATAAGTTCTGCAGACTTCTCACCAGCAATTCCTGGATTTGTTCTTTTAAGTTGTACACTTAACCCAGATGCACATACTGAACTAACAAACATTAGTGCAACGACCAAAAATACAACCACCATTTTTTTATTCATTTTTTTAAAACCTCCGTTTTCAATACAATGTTAAGGGGTGAAACAGCATATAAGAGTATAGTGAAACAAGTTGTTTCACCTTATTTCATTGCAGGATTTATGCCCACATAATGCAACATTTTAGGTAAAATATGGTTTAACTCATTTTCTAAAGCAGGATATTCCTTGTTAAGTAATTGTGATAATAGTTTTGGTGAACCTTTCCACCATTTCTGTAAAAAAGAAAGTCCATGATGTGTTTTAATAATGTTTAAAGCATATAAGCAAAGATAAATATCGTCAATGTAACCTTTAGCCCCATAAGTTTCTTCAGGATAAATGTCTCTTGGCAAAATGAAATAAGCAATTGTTGAAGAAATTAACGCACGATGATCTCGATGAAGTTTGTTTGAATCTAAAATCTCAGACAATAATTGATAAATTTCTGGTGAATGATTAATTAATACTTTATATTCACCCTTATAATTAATGGTGTTCTCTTTAAGAATATCAAAAAATTCAACACTGTTCATTAATTTTTCATGGCTCATTTTTTCTTTTTCTTCTTTTTATCAAACATATGACTTAAATCGACATGTTCTTTTTCAAAATTGTTCTTTTTACCGCAATGATGACAGAATACTTTTTTCATCCTTAACTCTTTACCACAATGTAAACAGGGAGTAGTTGATTTTGGTCTTCTCCAATCAATAATATAAGGATGAGCAATTCTGTAAATGATGAAAAATATTACAATAATTAAAAGGGCATAAAATATTAAAGGACCAGGCCCGGTTTCTTTAACACAAACATTCTCTTGACAAGAAACAGTACTAAATAAATAATTTGTTGGACACCCATAATCCGTACAACAATTTTGTGAATTTTCTCCATCTGAAACAATCCCGTCACCACATTCAGTAACAATTAATTTGGTGACATTTGCTATTGGAATAGATCTTTCAACATGGTCAGCCATAAAATATGTTACCGCACCGGTAATTTGACTTATCGTTGCGGAGTTACCTTCCAAATCAACAATCAATTTTGTTCTTCCTCGTTCAGGAATAATTATTGACTTTTTACATTGGTTAGTAGAACAATCCATTCCTCCATCAACAGCAGTCATATCAAAACCAGCATCAATGTTTAATGCTAAATTAGTGTTTATAATTTCATCTAAATTATTATCAACACTTAAAGTAACACTTGCTTTTTCACCAACTTCAATATTATCTTTATTAACAGACAATTTTACATTTAAAGGGGTAATACACTTTTGATCTTCACTACAATAACCCGATTGACATTCAAAATCGCAACCACATTTAGCGTTATCCGCTAAACTGGTAACTTTTTTACACTTTGAAACTGTCTGGCAGAATTTATATCCATCAGAACAACCGCAACTTCCATCCTGACAACCAACGTTATTACAAGATTCAGATTGTCTGGGAGTTAATTCAACTTTTTTCCCAGTACATTTCCCTTCATTACAAGTTCCAGACAGTTCATAACCTTTTTCTAAAACATGTTTATTATCTGGTGAACAAATAAAACCGTTACCATAAACTTTTTTAGATTCACAATCAATATTTGACCGACATTCAACACAAATATTATTCATACAATAACCATTCCCACAACTATTGTTTAAACTTGCACAGTTTTCATCTGTACCCAATTTAACACAACTTTCAGTTTGTTTGGAACAAACATAACCATTATGACACCCAGCATCTTGTGGACAAGAAGTACACCATTCTCCTTGATCAATAATTCCATTTCCGCAATATCCCTCACAAACACCTAACACACACCTTTGATTACTTGAACAAAAAGCGTCCTGTGGGCAAGAACTACAAGTTTCACCCGGATCTTTTTTCTTGTTACCACAAAAACCTTGACAAACGCCTAAGGTACACTTTTCAAAACTTTGACAGATTACATCTTGAGGACAACTGGTACAAGTTTCACCTGCATCTATTTGCTTATTACCGCAATAAACTTCACAAACTCCCTGATTACATTTTTCGTCACTTTGACAAATTACATCTTTCGGGCAACTGGTACAGGTTTCACCTGGATCTGTTTTATTATTTCCACAAACTAATTGACATTCATTATTAATACATTCCTGATTGGTTGGACAATCAACATTTGGACAATAACCGTAATGAAGATTATATTTATCTGTCATTTCAGTTGTAGAATCTTCATAATTAATTTTAATGGTATAATCTATATTGTCAACACTTTTCCCTGAAGAAGGAGAAGTATATTCAAAGTTGCAAGTATAAATTGTATCCCCTCCATTAATTTCAGAAGTTAAAGAAAATGTTTGTCCCAGAGAGTTCAGACATTGGGCAGTTGAGTTTAAGTTAGATTCCACACCTATACTTTGTTTCAAATCATAAGTAACACCATGATCAACATATTCAGTGTAAGGACCGTTAATAAAAGCTAATGCTGTGGGTAACAATAATAAAAATATAATTAACACCTTTTTCATTTTAATTCTGTTCCACAATCAGCACAAAAAGCATCTCCTTGTTTAACTTTACTTTGACAATTAGAACATTCAGTTTTATCTTCTGGCGCATTTTTAATTTTATTAAATATCTTAGATTTATTTAAATTTTCAAAACCCGGTTCCAGTTCAAAAACAGTGTCAAACATTTCAACAGCTTTCTTAGAATCGCCTAATTGTTCATAACAAATACCAGCATAATAGTAAGGTTTAGGATTTTCGTCAGAAGATTTAATCGCGTTAAGAAAACAAAAAATAGCTTCTCGATAAAATTGTCTAGGATTTTTTAAAGAAATTAACCATCTACCCCTTAAAGAAATGCCATCGTAGATATTTTTCTTACTAGCTAAATTAAAATAAGTTTTACCTTTCCAGAACCATCCATTAAAAAAACGTGGATTATAAAATAATGCTTTAGAATAATATTTTAACTCTTTTTTTATATCTTCTAAAGAACGATAAACTAAAGCCAGAGAATAAGCAATTTCTTCTTTAGGAAATGATTCACTAAATTTCGGAGTAATGTATAACGCTTTTTTAAAATCTTTAATAGCAGCTTCTTTTTCTCCTAAACGAAACAAACGTATTGCATCTTTATTATATTGTTCAGCTTTATTTTTTCTGAAATTGTTTATTTGTGAAAGTACGCTTTTTGTCAAATCTAACTGTTTTTTCATTTTTTTATAAACCACTCATTTAAGATGATCAAGTTAGTATTACCAGATGGTCTAACTTCAATTAAATTTTTATTTTCTAACCTTTTAATAGTTCTGGAAAGGGAAGCTTTACTGATCCCTGTATTCTTTTGAATCATTGATTGGTAGGCTTGATTATTATTGTTGATTAAGAGATCAATTACTTCTTTTTCTTTTTTATCTAAAGTTTTAATAATGTCCTTCTTGCCTGTTGATAATCTTTTAGTGAACTTACAATACCCCTTTTTAACACAATAAACAAGTAATATTAAAATGATTATTGTACTCAAGAAGTATAAAGCCAATTTATAATAATCTTGCGGGGGTAACTGGAAACGGTTCTCATAAACAATTTTTATTGAAGAATCTTTGGTAAGTTTCCAATCTAACTTAATTTGGTCGTTTTCACTATAAACAATAGAATCTCCCGTAAAATCTATTAACTGAGTAGATTTTGGGAATGAAATGGTTATTGATGTCGGAGAGGTTGTATGGTAATTCAATTCCCAAACATTTTTATCTTTCTTAGTTAAACTATTAGTTAAATAAGTTACTTTTAAGTTATAAGCGGGAGATTGTTCTTTAGGACGAATTAAGAACGAATTGTTCAGAACTGCAAATTTAACTTTTCCTTCATTATCAGTGATTTTAGTATTTTCTGGAGAAATTGCTGGAAACGAAAAACCTTTGTTAATATTCATAGAATTAATGATTAAGTTTTGGGTGATTTCTGTTGAGCCATCCGGATAAACATTTATTAGAGTATTTACTTTATCGGCATGTACAGTAGTAGCAAATAGAATTAACAGTACTAAAGTTAGTAGTAAAAGTTTTTTAACCATATTTAGTCCAACTACCACTAACTTTTATAATATAAGAGGGATAGTTTCTCTTAAAATAATTTGAATAATCAATAATTAATATTTCAAACCATTTATACATGGCCAAATTACTTCTTAGTTCAACCATGGACCCATCATCAGTTTTTTCAAATTTGTAAACAATATCTCTGAAAGAATATTTTTTATGAAAATGAGTAAAGAAAGGATCAATTCCATTTTTTAATGAATCTGGAAAAATTACAATCACTTGAGCAATTGCGGGATTATTAACACTCACTTGTGATCTTACAATTTTTATTGTTTTATCTTGATCTTTTTCTGATTCTTCTCTTTTCCTTTTTAACAATTCCAAAAGATCTTTAGTATTATCAGCCATTAATTAACCCCACATTATTATATTGAATACCCTTCCTTAATTGTTACAGTTTTTCGGTCTTGTTGAGGCATTATATCCGTATCAAAAACTAAACCACAATTTTTACAAAAATTTTCTCCATGTTGATGTTTAATTATATGTTCTCCGCCTTTCGGACAATTACCACCGTTTTTAATTCTTGCGACAAAATTCCCACCATTATCTTTAATAAGACCCCATTCCATTTTTTCACCTCCTATTTCTTGCTCTTTTTCTTTGTACATCACCTCGACCATGCCCCCTGGGCTTGTACTTATATTCCAAATCTTTTATTTCTTCTGGAGCTGGCATTTTATGTCCCAACTCATCAAGAGCTTTGTCAAATATTGCTTGCATAGAAAGATTATTACTTTCTATAAACTTCATTTGAGAGGGATAAAGTCTTAAATTTGCCCTACAGATTCTTCTTTCCCGTTGGGGCCAGTTTTTTACATCTTCGATTTTCATTGTTTTCACCCGTGTTTTTTTTGTACGTACACTTTGTGTGTACTGACTAGTATATAAATGTTTTGGTGATTGAGGATATAAATTTATAAATGCTCTTCAGAAGCTTCTAGCTTCTTTATTCCAATCAGAATTTTCTAATCAGTTAAATATATAAACAACTTCAGATTCT
>CAZIMI010000030.1:0-6470 GCA_964540325.1 uncultured Methanosarcinales archaeon
TTCCATCGGTTATTCTTTAAGTAAGCGATTCCCCAACCCCCATCATGTTTCCAGTTTTTATCTTGGTTTTTTTCGTGACGTTCGTATTCCTCATTAGCCATAGAGATTAATTCATCTAAAAGAGAACTAACATTTACATTTCCAGCTGCTATTAACATACGACACATTGTTCAAAGGGACTTTGTTGTTTCTGTGGTTGATACTCTAAACTTTTTAAATATTCCTTTCTCATGAACAATTGTCCTTGGGCAGCAGCTTCTTCTGGGCTAGAATAAGGTCCGTTTTTCATCAAGTGTTCTTTGATTCTATCTGAAGGATTCATCCTTGTTTGTAGCATTTCAGAAAGTGAACTTAAGTAAAGGACATCTTCTTTAGGTAAACCCTCGATTGAAAATCTCAAAGCTTCTTCAAGATAATTTGCAATGTTGTCTGAATTTAAACCATATTTTATTGCTTCGGCTTCTAAAGCTTTAAGTGTGATATAATTGGGCAACACTACTTCTTGATCACTAAATGAATAATGTCCAGTTTTCTCAGAAACTTTTACTGGGATATTTTTGTTTATGATGCGGTCGTTGCATCCTTTATATAACGCCATCATCCCTAAAGAAATGTCTAATGGTGTGGTGTCAAAACTTCTTACTTCCCAGGTGCCGTTTTCTCCAATAGAATCCCTTTTTCTAATTGGGTGGTAACCTGTACTCTCTGGTTTGAAAAATTCTTTAAACGCATCTATATCTGTGCCTGGTACGTTTAACCATTGATTAAATCGGATTTGGTCTCGTACAGAAATTTCTTCAATTGATTGTATATATGGTTGGAGTTGTGCGTGTAACGGGTAATCTGCAAACATTTGGCCCCTAG
Source organism: uncultured Methanosarcinales archaeon (assembly GCA_964540325.1). Taxonomy (GTDB): domain Archaea; phylum Nanobdellota; class Nanobdellia; order Woesearchaeales; family GW2011-AR9; genus JABJOX01. The sequence continues at coordinate 865 of CAZIMI010000030.1, forward strand.
TTGCATTAATGCGGTGACAATTAACTTCATTGTTAATTCCATCTAACATGGGGGAGGTGGATGTTGTTGCATAGGATAGTGGATCCAATGCTGTAAATAACCACATTTGTTCAAGTAAGTGTTCTGGGGATTGTGAGAAATGACCATGTATTCCTGAAATTTTTCTTTTAAGATCGTTTGCTTCTTGACCGACTATGGGGATATAAAGATTCCATTTAGGTTTGTCATGTCTTTGTTTACTTTTCCCGCCTCCTAGTTCACTTACAGTACTTACATAGGCATCATGTTTTGCACATATTTCTTCTAACAAAAGTAGTTTTGGGACCATTCCTTGGTGTAATTCACTGACCGTATTGGCGGGGTCTGAATTAACTTCGACTCTGGCATGATTAGATTCGTCGACGATAGATCCATCATTTAAAGAATCATCAATTATTTCTTTTGCTACATTGCTTAGATAACCATTTCTATTAATCAAAGCAAATTCGTATTCTATCCCTGTTGTTGACCTCATTATTGGTGAAGAAACTTTTTCCTCCTCTTTTTTAGTATAGGGAATAGTATACTAATATATAAAGCTTTCTGTAATAAAATAGTTAAATGATTCCGTTTAAAGATTTCATGCGAATTAAGTGGTCTAAAGATAGTAAAAAAGAGAGTATTATTATGTGAATTTATAAAAGAAGACCATAATTATCTTTATTATGTGCTCTCAACTAATAATGGCTCTTAATTAGAGAAAAATTCAATCATGCGATGGTCTCTAAACTTTTTGGTATCTAAAGTCTGAAATGCTTCTTTCATTACTTCTTCTGGGACTGAAATTCCACCAAAAGCTGGATCAAAAAGATGGTAATAATTATTGTTTAATCCATGGATAACGATGAAGTTAGAAGTGTTTCTTTTTTCATTTCTAATGGGTTTTGTATTTATTCTAATGAGGAGAATCTTGTTGTTATTTAATTTATTTTTGATCTCATTGAATGTAATATCTCTTTCTTCTATCTCTACATTGTTTTTTTTCGCTTCTTTAAAGTGTTGTTTGGAAGAGAATTTTGCCTGTTTAATATCTTCTTTTTTATATCGGTAAAATCGATAATCTGGAAAATCATATTCTTTCTTTTCAACAATAACTTTAGGATTAAACCCTTCGTTTTTGGCATAAGTTGCCAATGCAAAGATTGAAGAGGCCCTTGTTGGCAAATTAACTGTTTTTCTCCAGATATCAAACTCTTTTACTTTCGTTGGTTTAATCTTTGGGTTTAATGTTGTGAGGACTGTTAATAGTGAGGAAGCAGCAGTTGTGAACGAAGTTGTTTGGTAGTAAGGATTCATGATAAATATAGAAAACAGTTCTATTATAAGAATTTTTGTGAAAACCTTTTTAAATAACCCTCATCTTAAGCATAAAACTGGGTATCTATATAATAATCATGAGGATCAAATATGGCGAAAGCAAAGAAAAAAGTAAGCAAAATCAAAGTTAAAAAGAAAGTTTGGTATAAAGTTATAGCTCCGAAAATATTTGGTAATAAAGAAATTGGAGAATCATATTTACAAGACCCGAATAAATCAGTAGGCAGAAAATTAAAAGTTAATTTAAAAGATTTAACTGGAAACATTAAAGATCAAAATGTTCAAATAGGTTTACAAATTAATAAACTTGATGGTAGTTTGTTAAAAACCTCAGTTGTAAGTTATCAATTAACTCCTGCTTATGTCAAAAGATGTGTAAGAAAAAACTGTGCAAAATTAGATGATTATTTTGTTCTTAAAACTAAAAGTGGAAAGAAAGTTATTTTAAAAGCATTAATTGTTACTCTTAATAAGACTCAACGTTCAGTAAAAACTATGTTGAGAAAAGAATTACATACTTTACTAGATTCTGAGATTAAAAAAGTAGATTTGGCAACTTTTATTTCTCTGTTAGTTAACAGAAGAATACAGATGGAACTCAAGAGAAAATTGAAGAAGATTTTACCAGTTAAAGAAGTTTCCATAAGGGTATTGAAATTACAAGAAAAAGGAATTGTTAAAGAAGAAATTGTGGTTGAGGATAAGACTGAGAAAAAGGAAACTGAAAAGAAGGAAGAAGTGACTCCAGAGGAAAAAAAAGTAGCTCCTGAAGAAGAAAAGAAAAAGGAAGAAAAACCCGAAGAGGAGAAAGAAGAGTAAATTCTTTTTTTAATAATGAAATTTTTAACTTTTGTAGATTTGCATGAGGATAAGAAATATTTGAAAGCTTTAATTAAAAGGGCTTCTAAAGAAGATATTGATTTTGTTATCTGTGCTGGTGATTTAACCATGTTCGGAAGGAGTTTACGTTACGTTCTAAAAAAGTTTAATGATTTAGGGAAGAAATTTTACATCGTTCCTGGTAACCACGAAAGTGATAAAATGTTTAAAGAAGTTATTGCTGACTATCTGAATTGTATTAATTTCAATCATAAAGCGATAAAAAAAGATGATTATGTTCTTTTAGGATATGGTGGTGGTGGATTTGCAGCTGAAGATTCTCAGTTTAGAAAAATATCTCGGGATTGGTACAGCAAATATCAAGACGATAAAGTTATTTTAGTTACCCATGGTCCGCCTTACGGAACAAAGAATGATCTTTTAGAAAAAAGACATGTTGGAAATCACGATTACAGAAAGTTTATTGAAAGGATTAAAGTTAAATTAATGATCTGCGGACATTTACATGAAACTGCCGGAACACAGGATAAAGTTGGTAAAACTGTTGTTATCAATCCTGGCTGGGAAGGAATGGTTATAGAATTGAGTTAATTTTGAATTTGGGTTAGATTTAAATATATCAGTTATTTTATTCTTAAGTATGGTCTTTAAATTATTGTCCCGTTTTATTAAGTACTTATTTAGTTCACTTAAAAAAGATGCCGCTTTACAACATCGTGAAGAAAGAACAGTTGCTAAAGAAAGAAAATCTTCTCTTAACGAAATTATACGTAGAAAAAAAGCAAGTAAAGAAACAAAAAAGATTGGTCACGAAGGTTTACAAGTCTTAGCTCTTAATAAAGAAGTAATTCCTTTCTTGGAATCTTTTATTGGTATAGTTGAGGCTTATTTAAATTCTAAAGATGCAAGGTTTATTTCTAATGCCCAGGAAAAATTTAAGTATGTTTCAGAGAAATTTTCCGAGATTGTTAAACATTGGAAAGAAATTCTTTCCAAATTGGAAGAAAGTGTAAAGAATTCAGAAAAGATGCTTAACAAAGATGAGTCGGATTTGAGAAAAGATTTAGGCAAAGAGAATAGAATATTAAAAAAAGAATACGGAAACTTAACCCGTTCTGAAAAAGAAGAGGATCTTGACCAAGTGCCGAAAGAAGCAATCATTAAAAAGAAGATGAATTTGTTAAGAAACCATCTTGCCTTATTAAATCAGAACAAAGATCATTTACAAAATGTTTCTAATTTTAATAAAAACAATCATGAAAAAGTTAAAAGTTTAATTGAAGAAAGTAATCGATTAAAAACAAAATTATCAAAACATCAAAAAAATTGGAAGACTTTTTTAAAAATTCTAAAACAGATATTGTCCTTCTTTAAGAAAGAGGAAGAGCTTAACAAAACTATACTTGCTTCTGAAGAAGAGTTAACAAAACTTTTGGCAGCAAGTGAAGATATAGACAAGAAAACTTACAAGCTTATTGAGAATAAAGAACTTTTAGATAAAGAGTATAAATCACTTTTGCTTAAAGAGGAGATTAGTCAACAAAAAGGTGGAGAAGAAGTTCCTGAAGCTGCTTAATTTCTATGTCTCCATAAAAACTTTCTTAACATTTACAGCAAGACCTTTTTCTTTAGTGTTAATCTCTACTGCAGAAATTAAAGCTTCGCCAATAGCTACTAATTCTCCTTTTAATGTTAAGATCGCAACAAATTCACCTTTCTTGAAGTTTTCTAATTTGCTAATTCCCGGAATGGCTAAATCTCGGCCGTGGGTTAGACTTTCAATCGTAGTATCAAAAATCCAGCATTTAGGAAGATGTTTTAAAGCGTTTTCAATAGGTTGAATACAATAACGTAAGAATTTATCATTATTTTCTTCTTTGTAAAAGTGGAGTGCATCTTGTAGATCATTTAAGGTAACTAAATTATCTTCTTCTGTAAATGAACCAGCTTGAGTTCTTCTCAATTCAACCATATGTGCTCCAATTTTCAATTCTTGCCCTAAGTCATGGCAAAGTTTTCTGATGTAAGTTCCTGCTTGACATTTAACTCGAAACAAAACATCTCGCTCTTTAATTTCCATTATTTCCAACTCATAAATCTCTCTAGTTCTAACTTGTCTTTTAACGGCAGACTTAATTGGAGGTAGTTGTTTAATTTTACCAATAAATTTGTTAATTCCTTCTTCGATCGTAGGTTCATCAATATCTTTATGCAAATGCATCAAACAAATATATTCTTTTGATGCAGTTAAAAAGAAATGAGTGATTCTTGTAGCTCTGCCGATAGCGATTGGTTGGACGCCTGTAACTTGCGGATCTAAGGTTCCAGAATGGCCGGCCTTTTTTAAATTAAGAATCTTTTTTACAAAATCAGAAGTTTGGTGGGAAGTGGGGCCTTTAGGTTTATCAATATTAATTATTCCGTACTTTAGCAGAGTTTCTGTAGTTCTTTCTTCTGGATCTATTCCAAACTTTCCGGTTTCTTCTTTCTTTATGAAGATTTGTTTTTTCATTATTATTGGTTTTTACTGATTGTTTTTAAATAATTTTCCAACACTTTTATAAATAACTCTCGGATTAACAACTTTAGATGGCTTACACACCACCAGAACAACCAATGATCAGAGTTAGATTACCGCAAGGTAAAGAAGTTCTTGGTATTGTTCAACAGAGATTAGGGGGTAGCAGAATGCGTGTTCTTTGTTTAGATGGAAAGGAACGTATCTGTAGAATTCCCGGCAGATTAAGAAGGGGTTTATGGGTCAGAGAAAATGATGTTGTTCTGATTGAACCTTGGGAGCTTGGCGGCGACGCTAAAGGAGATGTAATTTACAAGTATAGAAGTAGAGCAGAAGTACAGTTCTTAAAGAGAAAAGGTTTATTGAAGAGTATTGAAGAGGAGTTTTGATAAAATCGAATAGTTATTTCTAATCATAATTAATCTACTACAGAAATACTTATAACTGCTTTTACTGTCCATTATGTTATGGCAGAAGAAAAAGGTTTTGGGAAATTATTTGTTTATGCAATCATACTTGTTTTACTTTTTTTTGGAATGATTAGAATTTTTATCAACAGCACAGGTAAATTCTTTAGTTTAGAGTTGTTAGGTTTTCTGTTTTTATTGTTGCTGGCATTGATCGGTTTTATTGGTTATGCCAAAGTTTGGGGAGAAAGAGTATTGTTTTTTGTATTTTTGTTTTATTTGGTGAACTTGGTTTTAGTTTGGAGATATACAGATGGATTATCTTTTCTGTTACTATTTCTGGCTTTAATCGGTTTTTTAATGGCTGTTCCGAAAAGAGTTTGTTCTTCTTGTGATTCTGAAAGTGAAGTTGTTAAAGAAGAGGAACCGCACAGTGAAGTTTTTGATGTTCCTGCTGTTAATGTTGATGAAAAAGAAGAAGCACC
>CAZIMI010000030.1:6480-9804 GCA_964540325.1 uncultured Methanosarcinales archaeon
AAAAAAGTTTCAGCAAAGAAACCAACAGCTAAACATTCTCCAGATAAATATGTTGCCAGTTCTTACAGCAATGTTTATCACGAACCGAAATGTGAATGGGCAAAAAGAATTGCTAAGAAGAGAAGAGTTTGGTTTAAGGATAAAGCAGATGCGAGGAAGAAGAAGTATAAGAAACATAGTTGTGTGAAGTGAAATGGGAATCGAACTTAAGTGTGATTTCACATCACATTCAATGTTTCCAGAACATGAAAGTGAACCTAACGAAAACTTAGCTTTAGGTAAATATTCTGCAGTAATTGATGCTTTGGAACTTTATGTTCAGAAAAATAATCTAATTTTGCAAGATCGAGAAAAGTCTAATGTTTATGCTGATATGTGTACTAGAAGAATAGCTTTTTTTGCTTATGGTTTTGATCATCAGTTAACTTTAACGACTGCGGCTGGAAAGAAATTAGGAACATTAACAGCAAGAGTAGAAGCTTTTGATTATCGTGATTATAGTAAATATGGAAATGTTAAATTATTTGTTGGCGGTGATAACAGTTTAACGGAAGCAGTAAATTTAGCTTGGGAATTAGCAGAACCTCTTTCTGAAGAAAAATTACACCAAATACGGGGAAAGTTTGCTGAAGGTAAACAAAAATGTTATGGGTATTGCAGAAGATCATAATTTTCTTTTATCATTTCTTCCAGTAATACCAAACCAATCCAACAACACTAATCGTCAAAGCACTATCAGCAATATTAAAAGCAGGCCAGAAGCTGAAATTAATAAAGTCAATTACGTATCCTCTGAGAAATCTGTCGATTAGATTGCCGATAACTCCGCCTAGAAATAGGGCAAACAATATCTGAGGGATTTTTTCCTTAGGGATTCTTGGATAATATGAAATAATGGTTACAGCAACAACCAAAGAAACAATTCCCAGAAAGAAAGTTTTCCCTTGCAGTATTCCAAAACCTGCCCCCATATTCTTGATCAAAGTAATTTCCAACAACTTTAAATTAAAATAAGGTTCAAATTTTAAAATAAGATATTTGGTTAGTTGGTCTAAAATAATAACCGCAAAAACGATTAAAGAAAAGATTATTTTTTTGGACTTTAAGATTTGATTTTTAATTTTCATGTTTTCTATTTATACTTTATCAAAAGCATTTCTCCGATCTTTATAATTATTAGGGGAATAATGGTTAAAAATGAATCAAACATCTTAAAACATGCTTGGTAATCTAAATAAGCTTTTAATATTAAATAGGCAAGGATAAGGATAGAAGCAACATCAGCAACAGTAATCACGACTTTAACAGTATCTTTTTTAATCATTTGAAAGCAAGATCCCTAACTAGATTTATTATAAATAAAATAATTGCCAAAATAATCAACCCTATTGCTGAATATTTAATTATTTGATTTTTATCCATTTATATCACCATAATTTTTCTTCTTTCTTTGCTGTTCCAGAAGATTTTTCTATATTTGACAACCTTTGATCCATAGAATTTAAGATTGCTTTAATTGTGTCCAATTTACTTCCTAACAACTCTAAGTCTCTTTTTTCTGTGCCTGGGGTCTGCATCTGTTGCTGAGCTTGAAATGCTGCTGGTTGTTCCGGGGGTGTTTCTGTTGCCGGTTGATCAAAAGGAGATTTTTCGTCCAATCCAGGAAGTTTTTGATCTAAACCTAAATCATCGCCTTTAAACATGTCATCACTTTTTTCCATGTGTTGATCTACTTTTTGGTCTAAATCGCTACCAAAGTCATCATCTTTTTTCCAAAACATTAATTTATCTAAAAATCCCATAAATAGTTAGGATTACTTTTTAGGTTTTAAATGTTATGGTTATCCGATGCTGTCAAGTTAAGTGTGTGAGTTGAGTAATGTTGGGGCACGGCGCGTAGATTTTTGCTTGTTTTATTCGTAAATTCTAGGCAAAAATGCGCCTCCTTTGGCGCCAACATCACTCAACACAGAGAATCTGACTACACCTGGTTATCCTTGATACTTACTGATAACTTTTTCAGTAATATCTAAGAATTCTTTAGTTTGTTCCAAATATTTTTTAATATCGTTTATAGAAAGAGTCTTTAACATATAATCTTTATTACAAATTACAAACTTATTTCCTCTTTGGAAAGCCATCGGACTTTTTTTATGCAATTCCAAAATTTCTTTTAAATCTAAATACAGATTTACATAATGTGGGGAAATATTATTTCTACGCATCGATTTCTGTCTGAACAGATTAAACTGGCTTTTAGGATTGTTTGAATAAATCGGAACATATCTTAGCAGTCTTTCATAAATTAGAATCGCTTCAATTGAATGTTCCATTGAACCCACCAGATTATTGATAACTCCCAGAAGAAGTTTAGGATCTTTTACTGTAGGAAAAGTTACATTTAGCAGATGTCTGGCACCTTCATACTTCTGAGTAGCGTTTTCTTTTGCTTTCAGGAAATCCATTGAAGTAGGCATTATTTACTTAGAAAGATGTTTAGGTATAAAATATTTTTGTAAGAAATTAACATCCCGGAGAACTTATGTCATTTAACATGCCCATATATTCAACTACTGCCCTGTCCATCTTTTCTTCTAAAGTTTTTTCTGGATAATAACTTTCTAAATGGAATCTTGAGGGATGAAAATTATTCATTTCCGGAGAGGATATTTTTAGTCTATCTTCATTTACATTAACAATTACATTTATGGGTCTTCCGGGAGGGAATTCTCTTTTATAAGTTCTAGTAACACTTGTTTCTTCTATTAACTCTAAAAAACGTTCTTCAGAATTCATTTTACTCTTCTTTTAACTTCATAATCGCTTCTGCTAAATCCCCTTCAGTTTCTTCAAGTGCAGATTTTGCTTTTTCTTCTGAAACGTTTGCTTGTTCCATGACTGTTTTAACATCTTCTTCAGAAATTTCTGGTGTGTTGGAAATCTCTCTTTCTTCTATATCTCCAGAGATTTGAAAATTCTCATTACCCATCATGTTAACTTTTTGCACAGAAGGATTAGTGATAACAATCTCTTTCTCTTCAGTTTTGATAATCACTTCAGTAGCAGGCACATCAACTTGCTGGATGCCCATCTGTTTCATCATTTGCTGTACTTTTCTTGGATTCATTCCTGGTAACATTTTTTAACCAAACCATCCACTGCCAAAGTAGTGCAGTAAAATAATAATAATCATGATTACAACTGAAAGAACAATCACTGCTGCTGGTGAGAATTCTATTTTTGATTTAAATTCATCAAAGTATCTTGTTAAACCGCCTTGTCCTTGCGGCATTCTTATTTTATTGTCACGTGCCATGTTTATGG
>CAZIMI010000031.1:0-9775 GCA_964540325.1 uncultured Methanosarcinales archaeon
CATTCTCAAAGCTATTGATTTAATATTAAAAGAATGTACCGAACTTCAATCTGGAAAAGCATTAAATAAAGTTTTTTTCAATAATGCAGTATATTTTATTCAACATTATGCAGATAAATTCCATCATGCCAAAGAAGAAAACATTTTGTTTAACGAATTATGTAAAGACACTGTAGAAATGCATTGTAATCCCACACCCCAAATGTTACATGAACATGATTTAGGAAGAGGATTTGTCAAAGAAATAAAAGCAGGATTTGCAGAAAATAATCAAGAGAAAATTATTCAAAATGCAAGAAACTATTGCCAATTGCTAAAAGAACATATAGATAAAGAAGATAACATCCTCTATCCAATAGCAAATGACGCTTTAAATCTAAACATTCAAACTTCTATGGCAGAAGAATTTGCAAAAATTGAAGAAAAAATGAAAGAGATTAAAGAAAAGAGTTTATTATTTCTTGGAGAACAAAAATGAATCTTAACAAACAAATTGAATATCCTGCAAATGGAGTCTTAAGTAAAGTTATTTCTAAAACAGAAAAGAATAATCTAACTTTATTCTCTATGGCTGCAGGAACAGATATCGGAACACACACTTCTACTAAAGAAGGTTTTGTTTATGTAATTGAAGGTAAAGGAACTTTTGTTTTGAATGAAACAGAAATTGCAATGATTCCCGGACAAATTATTTTCATGGACAAAAATGCACCGCATTCCCTAAAAGCGGAAGAGAATACTAGTTTCTTGTTAAGTTTGTATCAATAATCTTAAAAAGAAATTAAGATTCTAAGTAACAAATAACCAATTGGGAGCGATGATTACACTCGGATGGTCCCGGATGAGCTTTGTGGGGTTACGCCCACCTTAGTTGGTTTTTAAATAATCTAAAACTCAGTCAATTTCTTCTCAGAAGAATAGTTGATAATGGTAGAAGTACCATCTTTACTGTAAGCTTTCTCAGTAGAAATAAATCGGCCATCTTTTAATTTATTGATTCGTCTTTGAAAACTTTTATAACTCATTTCACCGCCACGTTTCTGGTAAGCACTATAAACATCACCTATCTTACTCCCAGTATGTTCTTTAACCATATCAAGGATTAAAAGTAAGTTAGCATCCAAATCTTCCATTGGCTTAATATGAAAATCGTCAACTTTCTTGATCGCTTCAGCAACATGAACCACATTAATTTTTCGAGAACTTTTTTCTTCAGCCAAATTCCCTGCTTCTTTCATTAAATACAGGCCAACTCGAACATCTTTAGTAGATGCACACTTCTCAGCAAGTTCTTTAAACGCTTCATCTTCCCAACTGTTTTGAACAAAAGCATACTCTTGCCTTTGTTTTAATATCCCAGCAATTTCAGATTCATTATAAGCACGGAAATTTAAAAACTCTGGATTTAATCTGCTTCTGATTCGTTCATCCATTTCTGAATAAGTATCACGATAATTAGTTAACAAGATCAAAGATTTTCTGTAAATGTCTTCCAGGATAGTATACAAGAAATCCGTATCTTCAAGTTTATCAATCTCATCAAAAACAAATACTACCGCTTTTTTGTTAAGTTTTCCTTTAATCAAATTAAACAATTCAGAAGTTTTTTTACTTTGCAGAAATTTAAAACCGAGAGTTTCACAGATTTTTGAATAAATTTTAAATGTCGTATTTTCTTTCCAACAGTTAATGTAAACTGAAAAAACTTCATCAGTTTCTTCTTCCAATTCACGCAGAACATGTTTACAAGCAGTAGTTTTCCCTACTCCTGGTACACCGTAAACAAACAAATTTCTTCCGTTATGGCCCTGTAGTAAAGGTCTAATCGCAACAGCAAACCTCTGTTGTTCAGTTTCTCGAAACAGTAAAATTTTAGGTTGAAAATCGTAGTCTAGAACTACAGTATCCCTAAATAAAGTTTCACCACTTTTCAACATATCTTTAAACATCGACATAAAAAGATTATAATCAGAAGTTATTTATATTAATTGTGTAATTCTATTGATATGGATTTACATTCAAGGACATTATTAAAAACGGTTACTTGGAGAATTTTAGCAATAATTATTACGGTTTTAGGGGTTTATATTTTTAACCATTCCTGGACCATGTCTCTTAGTGCAGGGATTATTATCAACATCATCAAAACTATTCTTTATTATATCCATGAAAGGATTTGGACCATAATTCCTTGGCAATATATTAAAAAACATGAAACTCATTTACGAACATTTGTAAAAACAATCTCTTGGAAAATAATTACTGTCGTTGTAACTTCTGCAGTAATGCTTTTTTATGTCAACTGGAAAATGGCACTTATTTCTGGGTTCAGTATTAATTTTGTTAAAGCAATCTTTTATTATTTCCATGAAAGAATTTGGAACCAAACAAGTTTTGGAAGGGGGAAAAAACATTTAAAAAATATAAAAAATTAACAGAAATATAATTGATTTTTGTAACATTTAAAAACGTTTATTTTTATAATTTTTATCAATAGCATCCCAGTAACTATTCAAGTTATCCCACAAAATAATAGTTTTTTTCATCTCTCTTCGTAGATTAGTAAAAGCAACCTCACCTGAACGGGATGCTAAACGAGCATATTTATTTAACTTAGTTAAGTGACTTATAAAATCTTTCGAGATTGAAACAATCCCAAGGTAATGTTTCTCAAATTTATTAGTAATAAGATCATCATGACCTGCCGCCTCAAATTTTAAGATTGACTTTATTAACCGCTCTTGATGATATTTAACATTATCATAAAACTTATCAAAATCAGTATTACTGTTAAGATTTTTTAATGTCTTTCGAAGATCATTAATAAACCCAGTAGGATCATAAAACAATTTCCCTACTTTTTTCTTTAATGATATATAATCCCTAACATATTGCCCACTTTCCAGATTCCGTTGAGGAACCATGGCGGGTTTTCCACCACCAAAAAAATTACTAAACCATCCCATTGTAATTAAGAAACAATATTTAATAGTTTAAATACTTTTTGTTACTCAAGATTATATTATTTTAGTAATTATCCTTTAACAACTGTACCCAGAAACGGTTTACCAAGTAAAGCTTTAGGAAACTCTTCTTTCCTGCAAATGTAAACTGAAAGTTTTTTTCTTAATTTTAAACCAATCTTGGTTGCAATAGGATCAAAAGGAGTGTTCAAACCAGGAATCCATTCCGTACCAACCAAATCTGCTAATTGTTGCCAAGTCATTTCTTCAATATCTTCAGCTTTAGCAAGAATTTTTTTCATCTCTTCTTTACTTTTACCATGAACATCTAAAGGCCGAACATTTTTAACAACAGGAAAATCGCTAATTTTGAAAACTTTATCTGCTCCAAAAGTTTCTGCCATTAACATCATGTCTGTATCAGTACTGTGACCGGGCTTCCAACCACCAGTAAAAAATATTCTTGCTGAAGATTTAATTTTTACTGTAGGATCCAAAATAATTTCTGGATACACTTGATCTTTAAATTTCTCTTTAAATTTTGTCAAAACATAATTGGCGTTAATTTTTGTCGTTGCTATTCCTAACCAATCATTACCGTAATGAATCATTTTCTGGTTTGGTTGAGATTCTTTTAAGAACGGCTGAGCAGAACTTTGTACGTTCCGACAAATCTTACCACCGCCGACAACAAAAAGAAATTTGTCTGAAGATTTTTTTACTAAATTGATAAACTCGTTAATAACTTTATTATCGTATTTCCCGTCAGGGTTAACGATTGATCCGCCGAATTTAATGATATTCATAAAGAACAACAATATTTAACTGTTTATTAAATTTACGGAAAAGAAAATGAATTCGAAAGCTTTATATAATTCTTTTCTTAGATATTAACTTATGGCTACGCAAATAGAAACCGATCTAAAAATTAGTGATTTTAGAAGCAAATTAAAAGCAGAGTATCAAGCATTAAATGATGCTCTAAAAAAACAGGGAGAAAAGATTGATGCCACAAAAAATCCCAATACTAGAATGATCCTGTTAAGAACACAGATAGATTCTGCGTTTACTTCTGCAATGGGCTTATCAAAGCTAGTGATGAGCTATATAGGAGTGCCTTTAGTTAGGACTGAAATGTTAGAGAAATCAAATGAAAATTCTTATAAAGAAAGATTAAGGATGGCAGCCAAAATTAAAAATTTAGAATCAAAAAATTCCTATTTAAAAAAAGAATTAGCAACAATAATAGAAGAAATGAAATCCATGAAGCAACGAATAAGTTGGTTAGAATCAAGACCACCAGGAGGAGGATCACCACCACCAGCAAGAGCTCAAATTAGACAGACTAAATATTAGAAAAAAAATTACTCACTCATTAAACTTTCAATACCTTTCTTTAAATATGCTTTACACTCTTTCTCCAAAGCAATATCTTTTTCTTGATATCCTAACAAAACTCTTACAACCTCATAATGCTCATCCATCTCATAATCTCCTGAAATACCAATTTCCTTTTTAATATATTTTTTTAAACTTTCTCTAACCTCTTTTTCTAAAACTTCCATCTTATCAACTATTTCTTCTTCACAAATGCTATCTAATGCAATTCCTTCTAATCTTCTTGAAGGATGTCCACCCATAACATCTATTGACCAACCGCCATACAACTTTATCCCCTCATCTCTCATAATTTCAAACCATATTTTATACTTTGACATTTTTTCACCCCTATCAATTATTTAAACTAAAACTTTATACTCACTTACACTTTTATCTAATTCTCCTCTTTTATCTAACTCCATAATTAACCTATAATCTACTGCTCCATACTTACTCTCATACCACTCTTTACCTTCTTTCAATTCATCTACCCCAACTTCTTCCCTTTCTAACACCATTCCAACCACAACTTTTTCCTCAATACTACCAACACATTCATCTAACATTTCAACTAATTTCATTTTATTTACCTCCCTTTTTTATTTAATGAGAGTAAGTAAGAATAAATAGATATAAAAGTTTGGAGTAAGAACTAGTTCAAAGTAAGAAAAAACAAGAGTGAATTTAGATTAATTTAAAATAAATTATAAAAATCTTGACCACATCCCAAAAAAGAACTCACTGAATACCAAGGCATTGTAGGATCAGAATAATACCCTACCCTGCTTGGTACTAATGGAATTAGGGAATACAAGCCAGAACAAGCACTACTGTATTCTGTCCATTCTGGAATTCTCTCTGCAATTCTTTCAATTTCAGATTCTTCCATTGAGGAGAATTTCTTTTTAACTATAAAACTAAACTTCTCCATCTTCCGTTTCATATTTACTTAATTCAGTTTTTTCGTAAGTTTCTTTTAGGAATTCAGCAAAGTCAATAGTCCTTGTGGCTTCTTTCTTCCCTGGAAATAAAGGAAAAAGACTAGTCCTTTTTGCCTCTCCTAAAGAATTATAACCACGACTAATCAACGCTTCTGCAAATCTACAAACTGTTTCATATCTCCCAGTACGAAGACCATCTTGAAAAGTGTCCAATATACCTTCATCAGCACATATTCTATCTTTACACGCTTCATACAGATCAACTGCTTCATCATACATCCCTTCAAATAAAAGTTGATCTATTAACCACAAACGAACTCCATCACTACCTTTATCTAACAATAAAGTGTACGCTTTACGATAATCGGTCCCTTCCTTTGGAAAACCTAACATCAATCGTCTCACTTCTTTATCAGTAGCGTGATCCATTATTTTTTCTAAATCTATTTTTGCCATTTTTCATCACATTTTTATAAATAAAGAGGAAAAAAATTTATTTAGTAAGTAATTCTACTAATTCTTCCACTTCTTTTTTACTAAAAGGACAACTTTCATCTGTTCCCATGAATTCTTTCATAACTTCTCTCTTTCTTTCTTCTCCTACTCTTGCCCTTTCAATTTTCCGATCAATAAATTCACTTACTAATCTCTCTTCCTCTCTACCTTTGTATAATTCCCTTAAAGCTTCTAATTTCCTCATCTCTAAAGTTCTTAAGTCAATTCTTAATTCACTTGAACTCTCAACCGGCATATAACTATCTGAAATGGAACCACGACTAAAACTAGGGCTCCAATACTTATGTGCCAATATTGCACTCATTACTACTCCTACTGCCATTATTGCTATCATTTTTTTAGTCCTCCATTTTTTTATTCTTATTAAAACACAGCGATCACATATAAGAACTTTGATCCAAAAATGGTTCAAAGTAAGAAAAAAGTAAAGGAAAATCAGATTAAAGTGATATTTCAACTATACTTTTTAACTAAGTGGTATCCTCTTTCTTCAAATAACTTAGCAACATGGTGAGCCAGGTTAGCATCTTTAACAGCAACTCCACCCACATTAGGTAAAAAATCACTGCCAGGTTTTCCTCCAAGACGCACTTCACCATTTTCATCAAAAGAGAAAACACCACTCATTAAATCATTGTAAAGTTCCCCTCTTGCATCAAAACTTGCAGGAACAAGCTCACCAGTACTTTCTCTAATCCTATAAGGGATTACTTCTTTTCCAATAGCACGAGCTATTTCCATACAATCAGATCCAAAGATCGCGTAAGGTAAATCACCTTTCTCTATTTCAAACAAAAAAGCTTCTCCTTCTATGAGAGAACTGGTTTGATAATGCACATTAATTTTCTTTTCTAATTCCATTTTTATTCACATTTAATTTTCAAGTATTCTGGAGTTACTTCTAAAACTTTAACAGTATCTCTCATTTTTTTGGTATCGATTGGGAAATAATAACTAAATCCCTTCTTATAAGCGCAAGGCACAACAGAAAATGTTTCTTCATTAGGCATTCCACCATATACAAACCCATGTTCAAAAGGATCAAGAGAACCTCTACTGCAATGTATCCCATCACCTACATTTAAAGTATGTTCTTTTTTCCTAAATTCTTCATTTTTTACTTTTACCTGATAACCACCTACACCAATAATGGTTGCCAACAGTGCAAATGTGATGATTGCTGTTTTAGACATTTTTTTCACCTGTACAAAGGTCCAAATCAACAACATAAGTAGGTCCTTTCTCACCATCCTTGTCAAGCCAAGCAACTTCTATTTTACTGTCCGTTAAAGATTCTAAACCAACATCATTATGAAATAATAAATCTCTTTTATCAAAACAAGAATTGTATTGATCCCTGGTAGTGATTTTAGACGTCGTTAATTTTTTTGTTTCTTCACCTTCAGTAAAGTAACAAATTGTAATCCACCCAGTAGTGCCTACTCCGCCACGTACATCTTTCCAATAACGTGCTTCAGATTTTGCAGCCACTACTTTATATTTTTCTGTTTCTAAACACTTTACATCCGTTGAATGTTCTCGATAATTGGTTGAACCTCTCCTCTCAGAAATAGATTTTAACATTTCTTCTACTCCTAGAAGAAATTCTTCAGCTTCAGTAATTTTCTCTTCAATTGTTTTCGTTATCATTTTTATTTTTCCTCATCATTTTTATTTGAAATTACTATCACCAATCATTAAATAATTCCACTGCTTTTTCTCCTTGTGCAAGTATTGGTTTTGATTTTATAATTTCAAAATAACCATATTGAGCTACACCAGGAGACGTTTTAAATTTCCTTGAATCTTCAATTAATGCACACGATTTTTCAACTAGATTTTTAATTTTTTGCAGTGCTTTGTCATCGTCTGAACACAAAATTAATGAGATCCCACTGTATTTTCGGTATTTAATACAATCCTCATCTAAGTTTAAAAAATTGCATTTTTTGTAAACTGGGTATTCCAAATATCCAGGAGTGGTCCAACTAAAACATCGCCTATCGTTAATGTAAACACCCATTGGAACATTTATTGCTAAAACAGAATAACCATTCGAGACCATTGATGGCATGTGTTTCCAATAATCAGATTTAACTACATACAAATCAATCACCCCACTTAGTTCTTGGGAAGTTTTTTTCTTGATTCGGTCCATTAATAGTTTAACTTGACCTTTCTTAAGTGCACTAATTCTTCTGTATGTTTCAGATTTTTCAGCAATTGCTAAGCTTTCTTTTGCTGTTCTTATATTTGCATTTTTATCAGCGCACTCATTGCTATATTTTGCAAGTTCTTTTTCCAATTTTTTTATTTCGCTTGCACGAATTTCAAGTTCCAGTTTTTTCTCTGACAATAATTTAGTTATTGAAATATTTCCTTTCAAGGTATCTGGTGATTCTTTTGTTAGTTCTGTAATTATTTCTGCAAGCCGATCTTGCTGATCAAAACAGGTGTTAAGTCTTTCAGTAGTTTGATCAATTTTTTCTTGTTCTGTTCGAGTATTATCGCTTGCAGTTCTATTTATTTCTTCAACAACTGTTAAAAAATTGTAAACTGATTCAGAGTATTTGAATAAATCATACAACTCATCAAATAACTCATCAAATTTTTCTAGGTCGTGCGCATCTGAAAAGATATATTCTGCTAAATCTGAGTCTATGTTTTTTGAAGTAACACTTTCTAATTCAGATTCAAGATCTGCTCTTTTTTCATATAATCCTTTTAATTTTCTTTTTTTATCGCGAATAATTCCAATACTTGATTGCTCCAAATGACTGCAACGATTTAATGTGACTTCAAGATTTGGAATTTGTCGCGTTTTAATACATGAAAAAAAACCTTGTGATGCTGAAATTAATTTTTTTCTAGCTTTTTCAGCTTCTTGGCTGACTGTTTCGAGGTGTTGTTCATTTGTTTTCACTACATTTTCTGCATATTCAATTTGATCATTGACGTTTTCTAATCTTTTTCCAACTAATAATTTATATTGATCAACACCTGCAGCAGCACCCACTAATGTTAAGAATTCTTCAAGCGTAGTTTCTTTCTTTTCAGTTAATGTGATCCAATTTTTTCCAAGGGTTGTTTCTTCATATATCATATCTTTTCTCCATTTTCTTATTGTGTTAATTTGTTTTAAATCCGATAAATACCACTCATCTTTTCCTCAACACTAGGAACTTTATATCCTTCAGAAACTTCTTTACATTTCAAATCTGGACAATACAACTTACCTAACTTACCAAGTTCTTCTTCACTAAGTGTTTTCTCAATTCTTTCTATCTCAATTTTTTCTAATACATCATATTCAAATATCATTTCTTATCACCCTAATGTTGTTTATGATCAAAGAAGCACTAAATATTACTTAAAATCAAGCAACAATAAAACGGCAATAATAAGAAAAAAGCCAAGAAAATTAAGATAAAAACAAAAAATTAAAGAGAAATTTCTAGTGAGGTAAATAAACCCGTTTATAATATTTCAAAAATTTGAAATAATTATAATCTCTTATTACCCCAGGAAATTCAGTTTTCATCTCATCAATGATCTTTTGAAATTGGTTAAAGTCAGCAATTTCCATATCAAACTCAAAATCAAATTCACTAATTGTTTTTATTACTTTGACTATATTAGGGTTAACATGACAAAAACTAATCAATTTCTTAATTGCTTTAACATCATCTAAATGCATGTTAACACGATAATATTCATAACCTAACTTAGAAAAATCAACACTTACGCGATAACCAACAATTATTTCTTTCTTCAACAACTGTTTAACACGATAAATAATAGCCATACTACTCATCTTAGTTTTCAAAGCAATATCTTTAATGGGAGTTCTAGCATTATTAACCAACATATCCAAAATCTGCTGATCTAAATCATTAATTTTTTCTTCAGATTTGTTTCCAATGTGCCAATTTTTCTCCATTAAATCTTTTTTCTCATTGAGTAAATACGACCTCC
>CAZIMI010000032.1:0-9638 GCA_964540325.1 uncultured Methanosarcinales archaeon
ATGCTAACATCTCTGTAAAGATTTCTGATGCGTTCATGGAAAAAATGAAAAGTGATGGTATTTGGAACTTAGAATATCCAGATTATGATAATCAAGAATATAAAGAAATTTATGACAAAGAATGGACTGGCGATTTAAAACTCTGGAAAAGTAAAAACTATCCCACAAAAATATACAAAAGTATCAAAGCAAAAGAGTTATGGGATTTGATTATTAGTTCTGCCCATTATAGTGCTGAGCCAGGAGTAGTGTTTATGGAACGCTATAACAAAATGAGCAATTCTTGGTACTTTAATCCTATTGTTTGTACTAACCCTTGTGCAGAACAAGGTTTGCCTTCTTGGGGAGTTTGTAATTTGGGACATTTATATCTAGCAAGTTTTGCTAAACAAGTAGGAACTGATCCAATTGGCAAAGTACATGAGATGGATTGGGAGAAATTAAAAAATTCTGCCAGAATACTAGTAAGATTTCTCGACAATGTAATTGATTTAACACCTTACCATTTCAAAGAAAACGAAGATAATCAAAAAAATGAACGAAGAGTTGGAGGGGGAACTTTAGGATTAGCAGAATTACTGCTTAAGTTAAGAATAAGATACGGCACTGAAGATAGTATTAAATTTATTGACAAATTGTATAAAACAATAACTGAAGAGATGTATTTAGCTTCAACAGAATTAGCGCAAGAGAAAGGTTCTTTCCCAAAATATGATCGGGAAAAGTTTATGCAGTCAGAGTTTATTAAAGTCTTATCAAAAGAAGTTCAGGATGAGATTTACAAAAATGGAATGCGTAACGTCACTTTAACAACTCAAGCGCCAACAGGAACGGTGGGCAGTATGTTAGGAACATCTACTGGAATTGAACCATTCTATGCCTATGAATATTATCAACAGTCTCGTTTAGGATTTCACAAAGTGTTGATTCCAATTGCAGAAGAATCTAAGTTGGAAGACGGATCTTTACCAAACTATTTTGTTAGTGCAATGGAACTTTCACCGGAAGAACATGTTAAAGTTCAATCTGCAATCCAAAGATGGACAGATTCTTCAATCAGTAAGACTGTAAACGTACCCAGTAATTTCACAGTTGAAGAAACAAAGAAAGTTTATGAATTGGGTTATGATTTAGGTTGTAAAGGTTTAACAGTTTATGTTGATCAATCGAGAACAGAACAAATCCTTTCCACTTCAGCTGACACTGAAAAGAAGAATGTTTTAAGTGCGGAAGGTAAAGACGAAACAGAGATTGAGACGGAATTAAATGAAAGTAAAGAAAACGGAACTAATAAAGAGGATGAAATTGAAGTGGGAGCAAAAGCTGGAAATCGCTGTCCTGCCTGTAAAGAGGGCACGATGGTAAAGATTGGCGGCTGTACTGAATGTTCCAGCCAGTGCGGTTTTAAAGGCAGTTGTGAGATGTGATCATTAGTTATGGGTTGTGAGTAATGGGTAATGAGTACTCATAACTCAAAACCCAAGACTCAGAACCAGTTAAAAAATGACAAAAAGAGGACAGATCCACGTTTATACTGGAGATGGAAAAGGTAAAACCACAGCAGCATTAGGTTTAGCTTTGAGATCAATCGGACAGGGAAATAAAGTTTTCATTATCCAATTTATGAAAGGCGGCGCTTATACAGGAGAATTTATTTGTGCCAAGAATTATCTTCCTAATATTGAGATCATGCAGTTTGGCAGACCATGCATAAAACAACAAAAACAAATGAAGATTGACGGGTTCAGTCCCAAATGGAGCAGAAACAAAACCCTTTTTGATTTTGTTCGTGACGATATTGATTGTGGCACTTGCCGCTATTGTTTCTTAAATGATGATGTCCAAAAGGATTATGTCAAAGAAGCTTTCAAGAAAACTGAAGAAGTGATTTTGTCTGGTTTTTATGATTTAGTTATTTTGGATGAAGTTAATGTAGCAATTGCTTTAGGATTGTTAGAGAAAAGCGAGTTTCTTGCTTTGGTAAGGAAGAAACCAAAATTATTAGAATTGGTTTTAACAGGGAGGGATGCCTCTGAAGAGATTATGAAAATTGCTGATTTGATAACTGAAATGAAACCGCACAAACATTATTTTGATAAAGGGCAGATGGCAAGGAGGGGTGTTGAGTATTGAAGAATAGCAAACACCAGCGCCCTGACGAAGTCGAGGCGCATTTTTTTGTGACTTGCGAGCAAACTTGCTTTGCTCGTTTGCATGTCACTAAAAAATCTAAGGCGCCGTGCCCTGGTGTTTGTTCAAGTGAATATTAGAAATGTTTATATAACCAAAAAAAATAATTAATTAGAGGTGCATATTTATGGGAAAAGGAGTTAAAGAATTAGACGAGTTGGAAGGAAAAACTTTGCAAGCAATTAAATGGACTGCTGCTGAGTTTAAATATGTTAACAATTTAAAAGAGATTCTAGAAAAAGTTGAGAATGAAAGTGCAGATGAAGCAATTAAAGATTTAAGAAAAGCATTTCAGGCCTTGCATTATATAGGCAGATGCGAATATAAAGCTGAAAAAAATGAAGAAGGTGTTCTTGAGGCTTTAAAAGAAATTGAAAAGATTCTCCCTGAAAACTGGAAAGAAATAGATCAGAAACTAGTAGAAGAATTAAATGTTGCCAGAGCAAAACTAATTGATTTGGCTTCACAATTTACTGGCAAACTTACAGGTGAGTTAAAAAAAATTCGGAAAGAAGAAGTAACTATTGAACATTATGAAGATAAAAAGAAAACTAATCCAAAAGTCATTGATAAGTTAAAAAGTGAACTTACTGCATTATTAAAGAATGCTGAAAGTGAAGTTAACGAATTAGTTGAATGGATTAGAACAACAGAAGCGGTCTTAGAGAAAATTGAGAAAGGCTTTGTAGAGAAATTAAAGGAATTAGCTGCTTAATTTTTCTTCTTTATTTTATTCTAAGGCACAATTCTTTTTGTGAGTGATACAGCCCAGAGTCTGCATTGAGTTATACTAGCTAGAACGATACTCTCGGTGACGATACTCGAAAATAGTTTACGATAAGACTCGCCGTATCACTCACTTTTTAAATGGTGCATTTTTCTCGTTAATTTTATATACTTCTAGATATATACTCTTAAGATGGACCCGCAGCAATTAACTCCTGAACAGCAGAAAGAATTACAGGAAAAGCTCAAGAATATGTCTCCGGAAGAGCTGTTAGAGTTCCAGAAACAGCAATGTATTTTCTGTCAGATTATTTCCGGGAAGATTCCTTCTAAAAAAATCTATGAAGATGATAAAAATATTGCTATACTTGACATTAATCCAGCTGCAAAAGGGCATATTCTTCTTTTACCGAAAGAACATTATGCAATCATGCCCCAAATTCCGGAGAAGGAAATAACTAATTTATTCTTACAAGCAAAAAAAATGTCACAATTAATATTGAAAGCTTTGAAAGTTTCCGGAACAAACATTTTCGTAGCAAATGGCTTAGCTGCCGGACAGAAAGCACAACACTTTATGATCCATATTATTCCCAGAAAAGAAGACGATGGCATTTTAGGGATTGAAGAGAAATTAACTGATGAAGAGATGAGAACAAAAGTAAAGTCTTTGATTGAGAATAAGTTTAATGAACTGATGGGTGTTAAGAAAGAAGTTGTTGAAGTGGAAGAAAAGAAAGGAAAGAAGAAAAAAGTTGAAGAAAAAGAAGAGGAAGCTCCAGAGGAGAAAGCAGAGGAAGATCAGGAAGAAGAGGATGTTGAAGAAAGTGAAGAAACTGATGAAGATGCTGAAGAACAAGAAGATGAAGAACCAGAAGAAGAAAGTAGCGAAGAAACTGAAGACGATGAAGAAAAAGAAGGAACAAACTTAGATGATATAGCTAACTTATTCAAATGAAATGCGAACATTGTGATATAATTGATAGGAAAAGTAAAGCAGACATACTTTACGAAGATGATGAAGTAGTTGTGGCAATAAAAGATTTAGCAATCACGCCCGGTCAGATTACAGTCTTTCCTAAAGAACACTTTACAATTCTGGAGATGGTTCCCGAGAATATCTTAGAGAAATGTGTGACCATTGCCAATAAAGTAGGGATTGCTGTTTTTGAAGGTCTTGGATCGCAGGGTACAAATATTATTATTCAAAACGGTTTAGGGGCAGGTCAAAAAGTGCCTCACTTTTCTATAGAAGTTATACCCAGAGTGGAGAACGATGGGTTGAATTTGCAATGGGAACCCCAACAATTGGCCGAAGACGAGATGGAAACCGCTTTTATGACTTTAGAGAAAGAGATTAAGAATCTAGGTTCTCCTGCAGAAGAGAAAGCAGAAGAAAAAGATGGGAAAATAGAAGAGGAAGAAGGCAAAGATAATTATCTGTTGAAGTCGTTGAGGAGAGTTCCTTAGAATTTTACTCGGGTTTATTTAATCTTAACTTAAGTTCTTTCTTTTTGCTGAATATTTCTCTAGTAATGTCTTCAACATAATTGATTATTTTCTCTTTCTTTTCTTTTTCAATCTCTAAATTTGATAGAAATACATCTAGTCGTTTATCGTTCCTGGAATCAATCCTCTTTTTCTTTTTGCCACCCACATTGATAGGGAAAGGGAAGAATTATATAAATTTTTGGTGGAAAATCACGTATTTAGTTAGTTAAGCTGGGCCGCCAAGAGTGGCACTAAGATTAAACTATGGCGTACGAAGCCTTGGTCTGGCCTTAGTACAATTGAACTTTGACCGCCACTCGCTGCCCTGCTTAACTAAATACGTACCTAAAAAAACATTAAATTCTTCATAACTTTTATAAATTCACTTCTCTACAAGAATAAAGATGCAATTGCGTTTCTTTCCCATCGAATTTAAGTACGAAATTAGAGAAGGCCAGCCTTATGTTTACATGTACGGTAAGCTAGATGAACCTAAAGATTCTATAGATGAAAGGCAATATACAAAAATCTGTGTAATCCAAAAACATCAGCCATATTTCTATGCCCAAGTACAGCAAATCCATAAACAGCAATTGGAAAGGAGATTGAAAGCTTTAGAAATAGAAACTAAGAACGGAAAAGCTAAAGTAACTTCTTGGGAAGAGGTAGAGAAAGAACTGTTAGGGAAAACAAAAACTTTCTGGAAAATATATACCAACTTTCCGCAAGCAGTTCCCGTAATCAGTAAAGAATTATCTTCATGGAGCATAGAATGTTATGAAAGAGATATTCCTTTCATTCACCGCTATTTAAGAGATAAGAAAATTGCCCCAATGACTTTAGTGGAAGCGGAAGGAGAATTCATTAAAGAGAAAGATACTAGGGTGCCAATCTTTCTAGCTGAAGAAATTAAACAGTTCAGTAGAGGAGCAATTAAACAACTGAAAACTTTAGCGATAGATATTGAAACATATTCACCGGAAAGAGCTACAGTCAACCCAGAAAAAAACCCGATCTTAATGATTGCTTTTTATGGGATGGATGAAGAAGGTAAAGAATTTAAAAAAGTTTTAACTTGGAAAAGATTCAAAACGAGATTAGATTATTTGGAAACAGTAACTGACGAAATGGAATTGTTAAGGCGGTTCAGACAAATTGTTATTGATTATCAAGCAGACATTATTACTGGTTATTTCTCAGACGGGTTTGATTTCCCATATATAAAAACCAGAGCAGACAAGTATAAATTAAAATTAGATTTAGGGTTAGATTATTCAGAACTGGATACTGGAAATAAAACCGATTTCAGAGAAGGAAAAGCTAAAATTGCTGGGATGTTACATTTAGACGTATTCAAATTTATCCGCAACATTTTTGGTAAAAACCTAAATACTGAAAGTTATTCTTTAGATGCAGTTTCTAAAGAATTATTAGGAAATAAGAAACATGATGTTAAAATATCGGAATTAGCACAAACTTGGGACAATAATCCGGAAGGACTAGAAGATTTCTGTGAATATAACCTTCATGATGCTCATTTAACATTAAAACTTTGCCAGAAATTAATGTTTGAGATGATTGAATTCTCTAAGATTGTTAATCTTCCTTTATTTGATGTTATCAGGATGCGTTTCAGTAAGTTGGTTGAAAGTTATATCATGAAACGGGCCATAGAATATAATGTTCTCACCCCCAACAGACCGGGAAGAAACGAGATTGAGCAAAGAATGGAAGAAACTTTTCAGGGCGCTTTTGTTTATGAACCCACACCCGGATTGTATGAAAATATTATTGTCTTTGATTTCCGTTCTTTGTATCCAACAATCATTACTGCCCACAATATCGGCCCGGAAGGATTATGCTGTGGCTGTTGTGATCAAGAGAACAGAGGTGAGGTTCCTGAAGAAGAAAAGTATTGGTTCTGTACAAGAAAAAAAGCTTTCCTACCCAAAGTTCTGGAAAGGTTAATTCTGAGAAGAGTAGATTTGAAAAGGTTGATCAAAGAAACTAGTGAGAAAGGTGAAACCACAAACATCTTGGAAGCAAGATCTTATGCTTTAAAGACCTTAGCCAATTCTTTTTATGGTTATCTTGGTTTCTTTGGCGCCAGATGGTATTGTTTAGAATGTGCTCAAGCAACTACTGCTTTCGCTAGAGATTATATCCAGAAAGCAATTAAAAAAGCTGAAGAGAAAGGTTTTGAAGTTATTTATGCAGATACAGATTCATGTTTCTTATTGTTAGGAGATAAAATTAAAGATAAAGCTATGGAATTTATGAACGAAGTTAATTTTGATCTTCCGGGTCATATGGAATTAGAGTTCGAAGGACATTATCCAAAAGGGATATTTGTTGCTTTGAAAGGTTCAGATAAAGGAGCAAAGAAAAAGTACGCTTTGTTGGATGATAATGGAGAAGTTAAAATTACTGGTTTTGAAACTGTGCGTAGAAATTGGTCGTTAATAGCTAAAGAAATTCAGGAAGAAGTTATACAACTTGTTTTGGAAGACAGAAAAGAAGATGCTTTAACTTATGTTAAAGATGTTATTAAAAAGTTGAAAAAAGGAGAGATAGAACTTAACAAATTGATAATTAAAACGCAAATCACTAAAGACTTAGCCAGTTACAGTTCTATCGGACCGCACGTGGCAGTTGCTTTACGGTTGCTAGAAAAAGGAGTTGAAGTATCACCAGGGATGGTGGTTGAGTATATTATCGCTAAAGGTTCAGGTTTGATTCGTGAAAAAGCAAAACTATTGGAAGAGATAAAAGAAGGTGGGTACGATGCTGACTATTATCTGTACAATCAAATTATTCCTGCGGTTAATAGTATTTTTGCGGTGTTAGGGATTAAAGAAGAAGATTTGTATCGTGACAGTAGCCAGACAGGATTAGGGAAGTTTTTTTAAGTTTTCCCAGTTATTTTTCCCATATAACCTCGCATAGTTACAAACAAGATGTTTTCTCCGTAAAGATTCTCTGATTTATCAAAATGTGCTTTATATGAAGTGTGATAAAGAAGATCCCCCCCTTCTTTATTTACTAATCTTGTTAAACTTTCCATACCAATTCTGTATGCTATTTGATGTTGTCTTTCTTTTCTCACATCTTTAAGGTCTTCACTACGTGAGTTTATTTCCTGCAGCTTCTTCATTCCGTCATCTCTAAACACATCAACTGTAGTTGTAATGTGTCCCATTCTAACAAAATCACAATCATAATAACTCAAATATTGGCTAATCTGTTTTTCTTCTTGGGCTAACTTCTCCAGGTCACCATGACAGTAAATTCTTTCACAAATCTCTAATCTTAATACACTAACTTTTGGAAAATCTTTCATTTTTTTACATTAATAGTCTTAACTTAAGAAGTTTAGCCGTCAATTTTCGACAACTTTATAAAAACAAACACCATTTATGATAAAAATGCAACAAGAATTGGTTAATTACGGCTTATCAGAAAAAGAAGCAAAATTATATCTATTATTACTAAAAACCGGAGAAACAACTGCAAACAGATTGATTAAGTTATCTAGTTTTGCCAGAGGCACTGCGTATGACATTCTGGACAGATTAAAAACTAAAGGATTAATTAGCTCTTTTATTAAAGAGAAAACTAATTATTTTGCGGCAAATGATCCGGAAGTGTTAATAAAAACTTTAGAAGAAAAGAAAACTAATATCCAAAGGATGATTCCTAAATTAAAAGATATAAAGAGAAGTATCAAGAAGAAACCAGTTGTTGAAGTTTTTGAGGGGATTGTTGGAGTAAAGAAGATTTTAGATGATGTTTTAGAAAACTGTAAGGAAGTTATTGTTATGGGAAGTGAACATGATGCGAGGAAAATAATTAAACATCATCCAGAGAATTTTAGAATGAAAAGATTGGAAAGAAAGATTAAAATCAAAAATTTACTTGAGGAATCTAAAACCGCAAGATTGCTTAAAGATGACAAATATTCAAAAGTAAAACATTTACAACAATTAGGAAGTTCTCAGGAAGTTTTGATTATTTATAATGATACTACGGCGCATATGATTATGGATGAACCAACAACTACAATAAAAATAACTTCAAAGGGATATACAAGCACTCAAAGAATGATGTTTGAAAATTTGTGGAAGAAAGCCAAAAAGTAGATAAACTGGGTTAGGTAAGTTTTTTTAAGTAACTTTTTTAAAGAGATTATTTCTTCCTTTTCAATATGGCTTTTATCAGAAAAATTTTAGCAGGATTAGGAATTGCTACTTTGCTCTACTCAACAGCATTAGCTGCAACCCCAGAAGAAGTAAATAAAGTTATTGCAGAACTTAAAGCAAAAGGAAAACAAAGTGAGTTTGTTACTGATGGACAAGAAACAACCAGATACGAAAAAGCTTTGGAAGATATTGTTGTTGAAGGAAAAGAATATGATTATGTAAGAATTAATTATGTACCTTTAGAAGAAAATGGGACTTTCTCTGTTGCTTTACTTGAAAGAGATATTATTATGTATGATGTTCATATTATCTATGATGGAAGTGCCACAACCAAACCTGACGGAACTCCGGATAAGATTCTTAAAGGCAAGTTTTCAGTCCCTGAACTTCTAGAAATGAGAGATAGTGATGCCTGTTTAAAAGATTATGAACATTCCGAACCAGATCAAGAAAGCAGAAAGTTGTTTGATTATTTTGTGAAAGTTGAATAAAGGTGTCTAGACAAAGTATTTTTCAACTTCTCCAATACATTTATATATTCCAATAATTCTTAATATTCTATGGAAGTTGGCGGACAGGCAGTGATTGAAGGTGTAATGATGCGCAATAAAGAAAAGTTTGCTGTAGCCGTAAGAACAAAAGATGGAAAAATTAAAGTTAAGAAAGAAAAAAGTTCTAAATATCCAAAATTCTTTCAGAAACCGTTCATTAGAGGAATTGTAGGTTTAGGTTACACTCTATATGACGGAATTAAAGCTTTAATCTGGAGTAGCAACCAGCAGTTAGAAGTTGAAGAGAAACTTACCAAAAAAGAAGTGATTGGAACAATTACTGTTTCTTTACTATTTGCATTATTAATCTTTGTTGCAGTACCTTTCTTTGCAGCAAATTGGATTCATTCTGAAGGAATCTGGTTTGACATTCTTGATGGCGGACTAAGAGTAGTTTTATTTCTGGGATATTTGATAATCATCTCGTTCATGAAAGACGTACAAACTTTATTTCAATATCATGGAGCAGAACATAAATCTA
>CAZIMI010000033.1:0-9616 GCA_964540325.1 uncultured Methanosarcinales archaeon
TACTATTAATATATAAGTTTTTCTGATAAAATTAAAAAAAGCGGAACAAAAGGAGTATTCTATGCTCTTGACGTAGCAGAACATGAAAGTATGATTCAAAAGTGTGGTTTGTCTGTTGACCAAGTGGTTAAAGGGTAAGTAATTTTTTAATTATTTTTTTAGAATAGTAAGATTTTTATACATTTAATTAATAACAATCATTAACCGTAAAAAAGAGGTATATATGAACTACATCAAAAATGCAAAAATAGTATCTTATCTGCTAAGTTTTGTCGGAATTATCGTTATGATCGGCTGGATCCTAGATCTTAAAGTGATTACTGGCATTTTCCCCAATTGGCCAACAATGAAATTTGCCACCGCCTTATCTTTTTTCTTAAGCAGTTTTATCCTTTACTTTGCGGCCTCTCATCTTGATAAAACCAGCAAACATTCAGAAACAGCTAAAATTATCCTGCCCGCAATAACCTTAACTATTTTTTTACTGATGGTTTCTCTGTTTATTTCCTCTTTTTTGAATCTTCATACTGGGATCGAAAACCTGTTTGTCATGGAATCTGCAGACGGAGTTAAGATGACCCCAGATAGGCCTTCAATAGGGACGAT
Organism: uncultured Methanosarcinales archaeon; assembly: GCA_964540325.1. Classification (GTDB taxonomy): domain Archaea; phylum Nanobdellota; class Nanobdellia; order Woesearchaeales; family GW2011-AR9; genus JABJOX01. Next base: position 607 of record CAZIMI010000033.1, read on the forward strand.
AGTAAATTTTTTCTTAATCGCTGTAGCCGGAATTTTGATGATGTCGCACAGTCAAAAATTAAAAAAATATTTGTTTTGGTCTGGATTAATTATTTCAATAATCGGCTTACTGGCAATTATCGGTTATATCGTTGACGTCCCTTTTTTTTATTATACTTCAACCCATATCGATACAGGGATGGCCATGCATACAGCGATACTATTTGTTCTTATTGGTATTAGTTTTTATTTTCTAGGAAGAATAAAAGAACTAGATGCCAATGAAATGTTGGATGAAGCTAAAGATGAAATTAATAAGGAGAGTAAAGAAAGGATTAGATTAAAGACTGTTGCTGTTTTAAGTAAGAATTTCTTTATCAGGAATTGGTTATTAATCTTAATCGTAGTTTTAGTATTAGCTTTAATCACGCCAACAGGTTTCCATAAAATCAGAAAAAAATATCTGAATAGTAAAATTAAAAGCCTAAATTTGGACTTGAAGAAAACTCTGGAATTGATTAAAGCTTTACAAAAAGAATGTTTTATTGCCCATAAAATTAATACAGATACATACCATGACCGTGTACTTAAATACGAAGAAAGAATTGCCGAAGTCAAACACTCTTTACCAATATTAAGGGCAAGATTAGCTAGAGAAAGTTTTTCCTATTGGGGATTGCTAATGAAGCCTTTCAAAAGAGCAGGGAAAGCAGTTGTAACTGTAAAAAGCAAAGTGGTTAGTACAAAAGAGGCCAAAGGTTGGAATAACCGTAGTAACAACAACAATAATAATAATAATAATAATAATAAAGTAACAAAGGAAAAGAAGAAAGTAGTTGAGAAGAAAGTAGTTAAGAAAAGACCTGCTAAGAGAAAAGTAATTAAGAAAAAGGCAGTAAAAAGAAAAGCCGTTAAGAAAAAGAAGAGGAATAAAAGTAAGACCGATGAAATAACTAAAAGTGATATAAAGAAAAACTTAGAGAAAATACTAAATAAAAAATAGAAGAATAGAAAGAATGATCGAAAAAGAAACTTTAAGCGGAGGGACTAAAAGATGTTTGCCACTGAACTAATTCAGGTAATAAGAGTTAAGCAGTTAATCTTTATACTTTTTACGGCTGCAATCACCTCATTATTTTTTTATTTGGCAGAATATTTTTTACCACCCGTCCCTTTACTTATTGTTTCTTTATTTTTTTTAACAGTGGGGATGAATCTTGTGGTTTACATGCTGAGAAGATTTGGAGTGGCAACAATTTTTATGTTTATAACGGCAATGTTAACTTTTGATTTAGCTGAGATTGGCTTGTTTGGTTGGAATAAAGTTATCACTTACGTAATTGCAGCAATAGTTTTTGAAATTATTTATCTAATCTTCAAAATAGAAGTTGCTTCTTTACCTTTAGATATGATTTTCGGGACCGCAGTTAGCTTGGCAAGTATTTTTTTAATTTCGGCAATCTTATTATCACAAACAATAATTTTAGTTTTTACCTCGGAACTGTTTAATCTTTTAATCTTAAGTTTTGGGATAAGTTTAATTTCAGCAATAGTTTTTGCCATCATTTGGGGGAAAATAGCTACCACAAACTCGATAGTTAAATTTGAAGCATTTTTAGCCAGTTTAAGTAAATAAATGAAAATAATAAATGAAGATAAAAAAGAAATACATAAAAGCTTATAAAAAGCAAAAGAATACAATTAAATAAGAAACAAAAGAAGTGAAGAAAATAAAATGACTAAAAAATCCACACAAAAAGTAACTCCTTGGGAAGTTAAAGGGAAGATTGATTATGATAAGTTAATTAAAGATTTTGGTTTAAAGCCGTTACAACGTCTTCCTGAACAGTTTCAAAAGAATGTTTTATTTCGCAGAGAGATTATTTTTGCTCATCGAGATTTCAAACAAATTGTAGAAGCGATTGAGAAAAAGAAACCGTTTGTAATGATGACGGGTTTAATGCCTAGTGGCAAGTTACATTTTGGCCACAAGTTAGTTGCAGACCAAATAATTTTTTATCAATCTTTAGGTGCAAAAATTTACATTGCCGTTGCAGATATTGAAGCTTACAATTCTAGGAATCCGAACATGAAAGAATTGCGTGAAACAGCAATTAAAGAATATTTAACAAATTATGTTGCTTTGGGATTGAAGTTAGATAAATGCGATTTTTATTTTCAATCTTCCCGTTCTAAGGATGGAAAGAAAGCTAATGCTTATTATAGTCTGGCAAATATGTTGGCCAGGCATGCCACATTTAACGAGTTTAAATCAATTTATGGAGCCATTTCACCAGGAAAAATGGCTTCCGCATTAGTTCAAGCTTCAGACATGTTACATCCACAATTAAAAGAGTTTGAAGGTAAACCAATTCCAACAATTATTCCTGTAGGGGCAGATCAAGACCCACACTTAAGATTAGCGAGAGATGTTTCCAAAAGAATTAAAGCTTTTAAGTTTCAACAGTTAAGTTCCACTTACAATAAGTTCATGCCTGGACTAAAAGGAGACAAGATGAGTTCTTCAGATGAAACTTCTTACATTGCCCTTACTGATAGTCCAGAAGAAGCAGCAAGAAAAATTAAGAGATATGCTTTCTCTGGTGGACAGGCAACAATTGAAGAGCATCGAAAGAAAGGTGGTAATCCCGAGATTGATATTCCTTTTCAGATGTTAAAGTATGGATTAGAACCAGATGATCAGAAATTACAAAAAATTTATGATGATTACAAATCTGGAAAATTACTGAGTGGAGAATTAAAACAAATTGTAATTGATAAATTAACTAAATTCCTAAAAGAACATCAGGAAAAGAGGAAAAAAGCAGCAAAGTTAGTAGATAAGTTTTTAAATTAAATTTATTTACTAGTATAATATTAATATAATTAAAAATTATAGTTAATTTCAAAAAAGAGGTGATAAGTACAATGGTTAAAAGAAAGAAAACTAGAAATAATTATTCTAAAAATAAACTTAGAAATGAAAAGATTTTTGCCAGATGGCATGCAGTCCCATTAAAAGGCAGTTTTATGGCTACGGCGATGTTGGGATTCTTTATTTCAGCATATTGGGTTTATCCAAAAAATTTTAATTATGGAATTGCATTTATGATTATTTTCGCATCGATGTTTACAGCATCTGTAATCAGTATGACTAAAGCACCCATAGTAAGTGAGAAATATTAATCGTGGTAACAATAGTAACAATAATAACAAACCGAGGTAAATATAAAAATGGCAAATACAAAATTTAAATGGGACTTCCCATTAAAAGGTTTTTTCTTTATGAAACTAGAAACGTTTACGATAGCAGTTTTAGCAATATTCGTTTTTTTCTACACTTTTCTGCAATCTGATCAAAGATGGTTTAACGCAGTTTTCTCAGTTATAGCATTTATTGCTTTATATGTATTAGTTTCTTATATTATTCAGAAAATAAGAAAAGTTGAAGAGAACTATCATTTAAGTGAAAATCATTTAAACATTGTCAGAAAAGCAGGCAGTAATGTTAAGAAAGAAAAAGTACACTTAAAGGATATTAAACACCACAAGTTAGACAAATTTTTTCTGGGAGGATATTTGGTTACCCATTCAGGGAAAAAACATGTACTTTTCTTTAACACAAAAGATGAAGCTGAAAAATTTGAAGGCTTTCTGAAAAAGCATCTCGGATCTGCAGGTAAAGCTGTTAAGAAACCGGTTAAGAGAGCAGTTAAAAGAGTAAAAGCAGTGAAGAAAAGAGTTACCAAAAAGAAAACTACTAAGAAGAAAGTAGTGAAGAAAAATGTGGTTAAAAGAAAAGTAGCGAAAAAAAGAAAAAGATAGATTTTTATTTTTCTTATTTATTCTTGTAATTATTTTTGTGGTTGTTTATTTTTTAACTAAAGCACTACCATCTTCTCGCTTTCGACGTTATTATTGATAACCAACGTTCCCCGGACGGGGCTACCCCCTTGTCGGTTTGATGTTCATATAGAAGAAGCTCGACTTGTGATGGTGGTGCTTTAGAAAAATAAACCAACATAAATTTTTCTTATTTATTCTTCTGGTCAAACTTCTCTTTAGCTTTAGATTCCTTCCAAAAAATCAGATGAGAGGCACGTTTATCAAACAAAGATTTTGCTATCGCAATGATGTTGCTATCTTCGTTCATCCCATTCTTAATGGAAAGCATTCTTGCTTCCTGGATAGATTGATCCATTAATTGAAAATTAGTCTTTTTACACTGCTCTTCAACTAGCTGCTCTTCTTCAACAGTAAGAGTAATCTCTTCCCAAACAGGATAATTTGTTCCGGGTAGAGTTTTCGGAAATGATTTGCTGAAAGCCATATTGCTCTAAATATTTGATTCTTTAATAAAATTATGGAATATTATGGGATATTATGAAAGAATAGGAAGTAATTTTATTACTTTGTCTTGATTTTAAAAAGAAACCTTTATAAATGTTAACTATCCTATAGTGGTAAAGGTGAATAATATGAATACTGAAACAGATATCATTGAAAAATTAAACTTTGAACAAAGAATTATTGCTTGGCTAGAAGCCAATCAAGACAAAATGGATAAATTTGGGGATCCTATCGAATGTTCCCGTCCAATGAGAAACCCTTTAGTGAGTGAAGACGGAAAAGGAGAAATTTATTTAATCAATTACATTTTGAAACATCATCAACAAAGTAGCCCTTGGTTCTATCGTGACCAACCCTGGAATCAAACTACAGAACCAATCTTCTTCCAAGATGTCGGTAAGAAATTAGGTACAAAATTATATTTGCCGCAAGGAGAATCTATCGAAGTGCCGGCTTTAGAAACAATTCCTGAAGCTTACAGACACGCTAGGGAAAAAGTAAATTTAGGCATCTTAGCTAACTTAGGGGTAGAGATGCTTCCAGAGAAATATCGTTCTACGGATTTAGTTATTTTAACTACAATCGCAAGACCGGAACAAAAAGATTCCGCCGTAGAAGCTCAAACCCAGTATACCATTTGGGCAGATAATGGCGGGTTAGGAGTTGTTCCTGCTCGTCTTAATCAAAATGGATGTAAAACTATTGAATCAAACGATCAAAGAACAGTTTTAGAATTAAACGGAGAAAGATACACTTTTCTGAGAAAGCCACCGAAAACAGTTTCCGGTAGTAAATTAAAAGAAGTTACTGATGGCTCGCTTTTGAAAGAGGAGGAAAATCTACGGGGGATTATTGAATACGAAAAAACTACAAGCAGCCCTTACGAATCAAAATCCGGCTCAATTATGGCTGCACTCCAAGACCGTTTACTTTTAGGAGATATAGAATTGAAGTACTTAACCAAAGTATCTTTAGAAGACTGGAAAGAAATGACTCCTGTTTACAAAAGAATACGGGCACTTACCGAATAATTTTTTATCTTTATTTTTTTAACTTTTTATTATGAAAGCTTTATAAAATTTCTAAGTTAATTAATGATTATGCCCTCATTTTGGAGACATGTAAACAAAGTACTGAAAGAAGCGGAAATCATCATCGAAGTACTTGATGCCAGAATGGTTGAAGAAACAAGAAACTTTGAGATTGAAAAAAAGATTCATGATTTGGGAAAAAAGATACTTTATGTGTTCAACAAATGTGATTTAGCTGAAGAAGAGAAACTAAAAACTATTAAGCATACTCTTAAACCAAGCGTGTTCATTTCCAGCAAAGATAGATTAGGGACAACTATGCTAAAAAAGAAAATTCTGGAATTGTCTAAAGGTGAAGCGGTTATTGTAGGAATTGTTGGATATCCTAACGTAGGGAAGAGTTCTTTAATCAATGCTTTATCCGGCAGAGGGGCAGCAAAAACTTCTTCTGAATCAGGTTACACAAAAGGTTTTCAAAAGATTCGTGTAGATCCGAAAATAATGTTGTTAGACACGCCTGGCGTTTTACCCAGAAAAGAAAAAGATTTAGCTAAACATAGTAAAACGGGCGCTTTAAGTTATGGAAAGATTAAAGATGTAGAAACTGCTGCCCTAACTTTGATTGAAGATGAAAAAGAAAGAATTATTAAATTTTATAAGATTGATTGTGATAACGATGACGAAGGAGAAGATATTCTGGAACAGATTGCATTCAAGTTCAACAAACTGTCTCATGGTGGTAAAGCCAATCTGGAAGTTGCGGCGAGAATGTTAATGAAAGACTGGCAAATAGGAAAAATAAAATCGTAAACAAATGAAAACATTAAAATTTAGAGAAAAACTAAGTAAATTAATTCTTAATGGGGGGAAAACTAACACTTGGCGTTTATTCGATGACAAAGAACTTAGCAAAGGAGATAAAGTCTCATTTTTAATTTGGGAAAATAAAAAAGAATTTGCAAAAGCAATGTTAATTGAAGTTGAAGAAAAAAAATTAAACGAACTTACTGATAAAGATTGGGAAGGCCATGAAAAATTCTCTTCCGAAAAAGAAATGTATGAAACTTATTCAAAATATTATAAGAAACCAGTTAATAAGGATACTTCAGTAAAAATAATTCACTTTAAACTGATTTAATCTTTCTCTTCATTCATTATTAATCTTTCTTTTCATACTTCTCTTCAAACATCTCTAGCAACTTATCAGCAATCTTATCGCCAATTTTATCTATTTCCATTAATTCAATTTTACTAGCGTTAACTAGACTCTTGAGAGAACCAAAACGTTCAAGTAACTTTCTAGCGTTTAGAACTCCAATATTGGGAAACGAACTAACAACAAACTCCTGCTGTTCTTTCATTGTTCTCGGCTTAGCTGAATGATAAGAAAAATCACTGTCTCTATCCTGTTCACGTTTAGCCATCACAGCCAACAAAGAAGCGGTATCGTTAGGACTTTTTGTGTAGAGGATAGGAACACCAAAATCAAGCACAATTGAAGCTAGCATGCCACGAATCGCGTTAGCGTGAACTTTTCTCACAGAATAAATATCTTCCTCCCCCTCGATGATGAGAACAGCTTTCTCAAAATTATTTTTCAAACCTCTAACTTGGTCTAACAAGCGGCCATCGATGATAGAAGCAACAAAATCGGGAACTTTTTTCAGTTCTACAGCAACTTTTCCTGAAACTAAATAATCTGCAACTTCTAATTGGCCGGTTTTTACAGAAACTCCCAAATCAATCAAATCCTTAACTACCCGATTATCTTTCTCACGATGATCTGCAAGAACAGCAACAACTTTGTCATCTGAAATATATTTATGTAATGTTGTTTTCTGTTGATCTTCGTTATCTTCTTTATTTTTTCCGTTTTGTCTACTTTCTCTTTCCTCTAACGAAGATAATGAAAATTCTTTCTTTAACTTGTCGAGATTTCTGTACATCCGTTTTTCTTTATGAAAGGAACTCCAACGGTAAGCTTCATCTCTAGTGCCAGAAGTAACAAGAATGGTTACTGCCCCTTCTTCTAAACGACCAGTTCTACCTCTTCTTTGGATAGATCTGATTGCACTTGGAATGGGTTCATAAAAAATAACTTTGTCAACTTTAGGAATATCAAGGCCTTCTTCGGCTACGCTGGTCGCAACTAGGACATTGAACTCTCCAGCTCTAAATTGGTCGAGAATTTCTTTCTGTTGTTTCTGTGAGAAACCAAGACCATTCTTCTTGGCCTGACCAACAAAAATATGGGTTTTAATCTTTAACTTTTCAAGCTGTTTAACAATCTGTTCTCCAGAATCACGGAATTGAGTAAAAACAATTATTTTTGCATCATTATCTTTTGTAATCTGTTCGTCAACAATCTCTTTTAGTTTTACTAACTTTGGATGTTGAAACTGCTTATCAGCCAACTCTTCTGTGAGGTACATTGCAGATTTAAAATACTGGTCAAGCATAAGATTTTTGACAGCTTTAGTTTTTGAGGTTAATGATTCAGACTGAATTTTCTTAAAATAGGTTTGTAGGGGCTTAATTCCCTGTGATTCCAATAATTCTAGAGCATGATCAATCTTTAAAGCTTCGGCGGTTAAGGAAACAGATTTAAGAATTTCAAAATCTCTTTCTCCGGAAGAAATCTTTTTTTGTAATTCACCCTGTAAACGAAGCAGTTCGGTCTTAATTAAACTTGAAGAAGTACAATAACCATAATTTTGTGCTTCAATCAGTTTACTTTTCCTAGAATCCTGTAAATGTTTTTGGATTTTCTTTAATTCATCTGGAAAATCTACTTTCAGCCAATTGGTTTTAACATCTTGAACATATGGTTTAACATCGGGATCTTTTTCAGTTCTCACTTCTACTTTCTCAATCTTGAGATTGTTACAGATTTCTCTAATTTTCTCTAAATCGCTTCCTGGAGAAGCAGTAAGGGCAAGAATTCTTGTTCTTGGAGAAACTTTATCATACTGTTGAGCTATCCAAACATAAGCATAATCTCCTGTTGCGTGATGGGCTTCATCGATTACTAGGAGGGAAACATCTTCTAATTTAACTCTTCTGTTAATACAATCATTTTCTAAACCTTGCGGAGTTGAAACGATAAGTTGTGCTTCTTTCCACATTTCACCACGTTTTTTGGGAGCAACGCTACCTGTAAAGAGAACTATCTTTTCTTCTGGAATAGTAAGATGTTTTTTGAAAGTGGTTATGTGCTGTTCACATAAAGGTTTAGTTGGAGCGAGGATTAAAATTTTAGAGTTGGGATATTGATGGAAACGTTGTGCTGCCAATAGGAAAGCTAAAGCGGTTTTACCTAAACCAGTCGGAAGTACGACTAAAGTGTTCTTGTTTGCAGCAGTGCCTAAAATTGTCTGCTGGTACAGCCGAGGTGTGAAGTCACGAATCATTTTTTATTTTGTTTAATAATTTTATTGCCTCTTTACCAAAGTTAGAGAAAGCAAACCATTTCTTTCCTAAATCCTTAAGAGAAGCTCCAAAGTGATATACTTCTCTATCATCAATTATTAAAAATCTGTCGTGAGATTTTGTAAAATCCTCAATTACAATTAATGGATATTGAGAATTGTACTTTTTTAAATCTAATTCTAATTGTTTAGTGATTTTAGTAAAAATCTTTACAGTTACAT
>CAZIMI010000034.1:0-9569 GCA_964540325.1 uncultured Methanosarcinales archaeon
ATTTATAAATGACTTATATGCTCTAGAAGTGAGAACTAGTTTCCGAATTATTCAGCTCTTCTTAGAAAATCATTTCTTCTTCATTGCTGCTTTCATTTTATGAATAATCCCTCACAAGTTCTTCTGAGCCATCTGAATGGATAAATATGATTTTATTATTGGAAGGAGCACCAACCACATCTTCCCATTTATAACCTGGCTTAAAGATCGGTGGGACAAATTCGATTAATCTCTCTAAGGTCTTTTCATTAAGAGTTTTAAAAACACAATTTTTTGACATTTCACCACAAGAGTGTCCCACATGTCCATGAAACACAAAAATTGAGTCCGTAGAAGAGTGCCCACAAGCAGACCCTGCTCTGCCATATATTTCAAAATAAGATGAAGAAGCCCACATCCCAAACTGATCTGAGACATTTCCATGTACAACATACTTTGCAAAACTTGCATCTCCTGCACAGAAACTATTATCAACATCTCCATTTAAGAAGTAATGTCCATAATAAGATTCATTTCCAATTCTTAAGGAAGGGCCATTTATAGTTAATTTTAAAGGGCGTTCTTGAGAAGCTTGAATTTGGTGGCTAAAAGTTCTCCAAGGAATATTTTTTGTATCTAAAACAAAGTCATTATGTCCTGCATTATAAGAGTTAACTATTAATCTATTAACAAAATGATCGGGGGTCCGGTCTAATATATTTCTTACTCTTTCGAGAATAATCGAAGATTGTAAAAAGAAGTTAATTTCTTCAGGAATAAGAACATCTTCAACATCATCTATTAAAAAACTTTTATCTAATAAATATCTTTCACATTCTCTTAGTAAATTTCTTACATTGTCCTCACCAACAACTTCAACCCTTCTCTCTTCTTCAATAACACCACTAGTGTGACCACTAAGCGAATCTTCCAATGATTGCTTCCTCTTCATTGCTGCTTTCATGAATAATCTCTCACCATTTCTTCTGAACCATCCTTATTAACAAATATAATCTTATTTCCTGAAGGACGCTCTTCAATTTTTTTAACCACAGAATCCAATAATTTGGGCAAATTTTCTTCACGAGTAGTTTTAAAAGTAGAACTTTTCGAACTAGTACCACAATTATCACCAACCGCCCCTTCTAAAACAAGAGTGGATCCTTCAGAAAAACCAAAGCAATTATTACCAGAATTACCTTTTACCAAAAAATAACAATTTGTAGAATAACCTCCAAGCAGATACCCTACATTTCCCATAATTCTATACTTAGAGTCAACAGACTGGTATCCACACCAACCCGTATCGTTACCATTAAACTCAAAATGTACATTTTCTGCATTTTGTCCACTAGCAATAGTATGACCATAAACCATTAATTTTAAAGGATTTTCTTTAGAAGCAAAAAGACGATGTCCACAACCACTTAAACCTTGATTAGTAAAATCTAAAACAAAATTATTATGTCCAGCATTATAAGAATTATTTAACAGTTTACTGGTAAAGAAATTTGAAGTGTCTCTGTCTTCAATAGATTCTCCACTAACAAAGGGAATCATTTGTAAAAAAAGATTAAGATCTTCTGGTGTTAAAACTTCTGTGATTTTAGCAAATTCTAATGTTCCTTTTGAAAACTCTCGATACTTTTCCAACAACTCTCCAAACTTATCTTCACCAACAACTTCTATCCTTCTCTCACTTTCAATAATCCCACTAGAGTGTCCTCTAACAGATTCCTCCAATGATTTCTTTTTCATTGCTACCTGACTCATTTGGAAACCCTCACTAAAGAACCGTCTTTTAATTCGTGATAGAATCTATTTTCTCCTACTCCTTTAAAATTTTCTGCAATAAGTTTTATTACTGCTTCACTAGGAGAAATAAAAGTACAATTACTTGATCTTAAGCCCACATTATAACATTCAGTATTATCCACAAGGTTCCCAATCCTATATGTACTCCTTTTAGATTCCAAACCAAGTTGTGTTGCATTTAAATCACCAACATCAAAATAACAATCATTACAAAAAGATCCAAAATTTTCGTCAGCACAGCCTTTAATAAAAAATTTAGATTTATACGAACCCCAACCACAACTGTTTTCTACATTTCCATCAACATAAAATTCAACATTTTTAGTCTCAGAACCAAAAGAACTTCCTAAAGAGCATTTACTTCGAATAATTAAAGGATTATCTTTTTGACCTGATAAGAATCTACCAACATACACAATTTTCAAGCGATCAACATTACTCATATCAAAATCATTGTAACCTGAATCAAAACTTTTCTGAACTAAACTTCTCCAAAATATCAAAGATGTTCCTAAATTATTTTCTGTATTTTTTAACATAGATAAAAAAGCATCGGTCTCTTGAGGATTCAAAACTGTTTCAACAGGATGGATTCTATAATATCTTTCATCCTCAGATAAATCCGCAAATCTCTTTTTTCGCCTATTTGGATACCATTCTTTAAACATAAAATCCATAAAATCTTTATACTCTCTTACAGCATCTGCAAAAACTCCTGAGTGTTGAATCTCTTTACTTTCTTCAACCTGAGCAGAGTGCCCTCTAAGAGAATCTTCCAATGATTTCTTTTTCATTGCTGTTTGCATTTTACGAATATTCATCTATAACTTCTTTTCTTCCATTAGGGCGAATATAAATCACCGTACTTAGAGTAGAATCAATTTCATCTAAAATGGAACAAGCTAAATCTCTATCATCAAATTTATATGTATTATTTGAAGATGATTCTGATATGAATACTTCACCTTTTTTCTGTCCTAAAAAAGTAAAAGTACAATTCTCGGCTCCGATACTAATGTCTCCACCAACTTTTCCTCTAAAAATATATTGACAATGTTCCGATTTATGTCCTGAAAAATTACCACAATCGCCATGAATATCAAAAATAGTATATTGTGAGTTTCCTCCAAAACCATCACCTACATTCCCATAAATATTTACTTTCAGTTTACTTTTATGTTTACTTCTAAGAAGCGTAGGAAGCCCATTTATTGGTTTTAGATTCTCTGTATGAAGATCAAACTTCTTTCGTTTAGAATGATGTAAATCTAATAATATTAGTCTGCTGATAAAAATTCCAGTATTCCAAGTATATGCAGGATGATCTTCATAAGCAGCTGTCATTTGTAAAAATGTTTTTAGTTCTTTAGGTTTTAACAAATCTTGCACCTTAAGTAGAAGGGGACCATATTTTTCAGCTACACCAATCTCTGTCCAATAAAGACCCAAGTTTTCATCAGAAGTTTTATCTAAAAATTCACCATATTGTTCAAGTAATTCTTTAAGTTTCTCAGAACCAACAACCTCTATCCTCCTCTCACCTTCAATAACACCAGCAGAGTGACCTTTAAGAGATTCTTCCAATGATTTCTTCTTCTTCATTGCTGCTTCCATTATGAATAATCCCTCACTAATTCTTCTGAGCCGTCTTTATTGATAAACATGATTTTATTTTTAGTAGGGGTGCCTAAGACATCTTTTATCCATTGATAATCTTTATCATCAATTGAAGGAACCATACCAACTAATTTTCCCAAAGTTTTTCGATTAGTGGTTTTAAAACTACAACCTACTGCACTTTGTCCACAATGAACACCAATATCCCCATTAAGAATATAAGTAGCATTTTTTGCTCTATAACCACAACGGTCTCCAACATCGCCTGTAATTTCAAATTTACTTCCTTTAGCAAGTGTACCAAATAAGTTTCCAGCATTACCATCAACTAAAAAGCTGGTACATTCATATGATTCTGCACCGCAACGCTCACCAACATCTCCATTTAGTCTAAACTCTACACCAGAAGCCCATTGTCCGGCCCCATCAGAATGACCATTAATTGTAATAACAAAAGGACGTCCATCATCATGCATAAAACCATAACCCATTCTCATTGGGGGAAGACGGTCTGTATGAAAAACAAAGTTATGATTTCCTGCATTATAAGAATTTTTTGTTAGTTTATCAAGAAAAGCATTTATACCTAAATACCATCCTCCTCCTCTGTCTCCAAATAAAACAGTACATTGTAAAAATAAATCAAGATCTTCAGGTGTTAAAACTTCTGTAATTTTATCATCATGTAAATCAAAGTCTATCTTTCTTTCGCATTTATCTAATAATTCACCAAACTTTTTCTTACCTACAGTTTTAACTACCCCTTCACTTTCAATAATACCACTAGAGTGTCCTCTAAGAGAATCTTCCAATGACTTCTTCTTCATTGCTAATTCCATCTTCCTTGAGCAACTACTCTCTCCACTCCTTTATCATCAATAAGAACGATTTTATGTCCTTCCCTTTGAGGTAATTCTTCTTTCAAATCTTTAACCAGTCTTTCTTCATATACCTTAAAAACACAATTTTCAGTACCCCAATCAACCTCTGGAATTTTACCTTCAATTACTATACTAGTGCTTTTCATCCCTGTAAAAGCACACCACCCTAAATCCCCTTTAGCATAAATTTCAGAATTATAAACAAATGAACAAAACAATTCACCCGCATTACCTTCAAAATTAATTTTAGAATTAGTCCTGCCATGTGCAAAATAATGTCTAACATCACCCTTAACGCTGGCAATAAACGGGCTGTTTTCATAATCAGTTGAAGTTTTGCTAAGAATAAAATCTAAAGGAGGCATACATCTTAAATCTAGATTAAAATTATTAAATCCTTGTGTGTAAGCATTATCAATTAATTTACTAACATATAAACCTAAATTTCTATTGTAATTATCTTCTCTTTCTAAACTTAAAGTTGATATCAAGAACCTATTTATTTCTTCATTACTAAATACATAATCAACGCCTTCAAAACTACCCCTCTGTAATTCTAAGATTCCATCATCATTTACTTCTATACGTGTTTTTAGAAATTTCTTAAAATTAGAAATAGCTTCTTTCAAACCACTTTCACCAACAACTTCTATCCTTCTCTCACTTTCAATAATCCCACTAGAGTGTCCTCTAACAGATTCTTCCAATGACTTCTTCTTCATTGCTAGTTCCATTTTACGAATAATTTCTCACGATTTCTTCCTTACCTTTAGAATCCACGAATACAACTTTATTACCTGTAGGGGTTCCAGATTCTTTTCCTGTAGAACTAGGAACAAGGTCAATTAATTTCTGCAAAGTATCTTCATTAGTTGTTTTAAATGTAGATTCTGTAGACTCATCACCACACCCAAAAGAAATATTTCCATGAAATAAATAAGTTGCTTTATGAACTTTATTTCCGCTACATACATCTGTACTTCCATAAACTTCAAAATAACACCTTTGTGATCTAGTGCCAAGAAGCATACCGCTATGGCCTAATATTTTAAATCTTGAATCTTGAGACCTCTCACCGCACCATGCTCTTGCATCTCCATCAAGTTCACAATGGACAAAAGAAGACTTCCGGCCTGCACTAAGAGAAGGACCTTGCATTTTTATTCTTAAAGGATTATCCTCAGTACATTTAATCCCAGATATGAATTCAAACGAATTTAGTGGATGCATAAACTCAAAATCATTATACCCTGCCCCATAAGAGTTTTTTATGAGAGTATCAATAAATCTTTTACGCCTTACAGTTTGAAGATCTCCTAATTCTAAAAAAGCTTCTATTGAAATTTTATAAAACAAGTTAAGTTCATCCGGTGTTAAAATTTCAGAGAGTTGTAGTATTTGGCCTGAAGGAGCATTCATATAATCTCCACACTTTCTTAATAGTTTTCCAAATTTATCCTCACCTACAACTTCTATCCTTCTCTCACTTTCAATAATACCAGCGGAGTGACCACTAAGCGAATCTTCCAATGATTTCTTCTTCATTGCTAATTCCATTTTATTATCCACGCCCAAATACAACAACCTCTTTTAATTTACCATCAGAATGCTCCCTAAAAATTCGGTTACTTCCTTTGTTAAATAAATAATGTGTAAGAGCATCTATTACAAATTCATTAGGTGAAATAAAATCACACCCCTTAGAGTTTAAAGCGATAGTTGTTGCCGACCCCATATTCTCAATTCTAAATATAGAGTACTCTGAATCTCCTGCAAGATCATACGTTGTAACTAAATTTTTAATATCAAAGAGGCAATTTTTTGCCTTATAACCGCACTCATCTCCCACATTTCCATGTATAGTAAAACAAGAATTATAAGAGTTTACTCCTACACCCCTACCAGCATTACCTTCTACTAAGTAAGTTGAATTCTGGGAATTGATACCCAAATTATCACCAACATCTCCATACACCTTAGAATTCCCATGTTCAAACTGGCTTCCAAACATACTTACTGAACCAAAGATTTCAATATTCAGAGGCCTATTGCCATTAGCTTTAAAATGATGGCACAAAGACATCTGAGGGAGCCCTTCCGTATGAAATACAAAATTATTATATCCTGCTTCATAAGAATTTTTTATTAATTTATTTATACAATGATCTCCTCTTTGATGCCAATTTTCAACATCACCCTCTAAAGTTGCAAGGTAATGTAAAAAAGTATTAAGTTCTACAGGTGTAAGAACTTCATCAATGGTGCTACTATGCTTTCCAAAAATATGTTTTCGACATTTCTCTAACAATTCTTTAAACCTATTTTCACCAACAACCTCAACTAACTTTTCATCCTCAACTTGAGCAGAGTGCCCTCTAAGAGAATCTTCCAATGATTTCTTCTTCATTGCTAATTCCATTTTAACCATAAAATGTTGATTCAATACGCTCATCGCTAGGAGTAATGTTTCTAGCAGCACCAACAGCTAAACCACGTAAATCTTCAGACTTACTAACAGGAATTATCTGTGTGTTAGGTAAAGTTACTTCAGTCCATCTCTTGTAATCAGAAGGGTTGTCGATAAGGAAAATAGTATTCCTTGTAACCTCAGCTAAACTGTTAAGATAACCCACAACCTCGTCAATATTAGCTATACCTCCGTCGGTAATCAAGAAATTGTCGACTTTTTCATAAGTCTCTTTAATTCTACCGCGAAGATTCAGTTCAAGGTCCTTATCAACAAACTCCTTCTGTTTTTCAGAAGATAGAGTTCCTAAAAAGTGTTCATATTCTTTTTCTGTTGTAAAATATTTGGGCATTTCTCTAACATCCGGACGAGCAACCTGTTCCATATACTTTTTAATCTTAGGAATGTTTAAGGCAGTACCGCCACCCCAGAAGGCACACATCATTGAGTAAAAATCATAAAGTTCTCTAGTTGGCATTAAGAAAGCTGTATCAACCGAAAAATTAACAGCACCAACTTTAGCGCCATTATCATGATAATTTTTACCTAAAATAAATCCTGTTAAAACAGCATTCGAACCATTACAAGGATCTTCCATAGAACCAGAACTATCAATTAATATATTTGCATCTGGAACTTTGTATAATCTGTCCCTTTTATGACTATGTTTTAATTTCTTCTTTCTAGTAATTGATGGCAAGATTCTACCACCTGTTGAAAATGGATCTAAAGTTTTAAACGCATCACCAACCTTAAATCTTTCTGAGCCCTCTGGGAAAGAATCTGTAGCATCAACAATTATTGGTTTTTTATGAATATACGCACCAAATGTTGCAGCCAATCTTTCATAATATCCAATTTGATCATCATTATTTTTTAAATTAGAAGTTCCCAAACCGATACCCTGACCTTTACTTTTAGGTTTAGTAATGTCAAACTTTTTCCCAGTCTCTTTTTCAACATAATCTTTAACTCTTTCATATCTATGTTTGTTCTTTCCACGAATAATTTCATCCAAACCGTCTTCTATTTGTTCATCAGTAAAGTCTCCAAGATTAATAGGTCTACCGATAACAGGATCCATTCCTTTACCTTCACCATGGCCAGTGCCAATCCCATTTTGCATAGATTTAGGTAAGACATTTTTTCTTTTCTCTAACATATCTATAACATAATTACCAAACAAGATAAAGTTCTGTAAATCGGTTGAATCATCACTAAAGTCCAAAGTCATCAATTGAGATAATTTTTCTTGGAAATATTCATCTTCAACATGAACACCCAAATCTTCTTTACATTGTTCTTGATAATATGAGATTAATAATCTATCAATAGAATATCTTTTCAAATCTTCCATAATCTGTTCAGGATCTTCTGACTGTTGTCTAAGTTCTTCTTTTTGTTCTTCACTAAAATCTTCTTCTTTTTCTATTAAAGTGTTTAAACCTTTATACAACTCTCTTACTTCTTTCCCAGTTTTCTCTTTTAAGATTTGTGGCAAATTACCTTTCAGATCTACCCAGTAAGCCAACACATCTTTAGCATGTTCTCCAAACGAAGATTCAGCTAAATGCCCTAAAAACATTAAATGAGAACATTCTTTTGGGTAGTGAACGTAATGACCTACTTCGTGTTTATAAATTCCACTTAAAGCAGTTTCTGAATCCATTTCTCCATGTTCAACTAACTTTTCTAAAAACTCTTTGGAAACATGTGTTTCATTTGTTTTAAAGTCAAAATAAGCGGTACCCACACCTTCAAGTTTATCTTCTAACTTAATATGCGGATATACTAACGGATTGTAAAACTCGTGCAACACTCGAGGTGCAATTACTTTTGCCAATTCTTCCCAGGATATTTCAATCATTTACAAACCTCCACTAATTTACCACCATCTAATTCACGATAGATTTTATTTCCTCTATTCAGATTAACTTTTCTTAGCAAATATTTTATTACATTCTCATGGGGAGAAATGAATTTACAATCACTTGCACGTGCCCCTACAACATAGTTTCCTATTAATTTTCCACCAATTCTAAAAGTAGAGTTTTTAGCTTCTTTAGCTAAAAAACGACTGTCAACCTTTCCTCTTAAATCAAAATAACTACTCGTTGAACTACGTCCACAAGTATGTTCTGTATATCCTTCTACAATAAACCTAGAATTATTAGCACCAAAACCTAGCCAATAACCACAATCGCCTTTTATATGACTCGAACAATTTTTAACATCATGACCAAATTCAAATCCAATACCGCTTTCAACAATAACATCAAGATAATGGCTTGTGTTTAAGAAAACAGCACTTTTATCAGCGTTTCTAAATATAATTTTTGTTCTTGAGTCATCTCCATTTACATTTCCCCATATGTATTCAAAAGGAGGACGCTTTGCAAAACTTCCAAAACCATTTAAATCAAATTCAAACTCTCTATAACCTGCACTTATACTTCCACCAATAACTTCTTTGAAAAATCCACTAAATATTTCTCCATAATTTTCCTCATCCATAAAAATCTTAGATGTATCTAAAAGTAATGCTGCTTCTTGAGGTGTTAATGTTCCTACTTCTTTTCTTAATTCAAATGCTTTAAGTGAAGCATCAAAAGCATGAATGCTTTGGTCTAAACATTCCTTAGCGACTTTCAAATAAGCACTAACTTTATTCTCACCAACAACCACTATTCTTCCTTCTTCTTCTAACTGAGCAGTGTGCCCTCTAAGAGAATCTTCCAATGACTTCTTCTTCTTCATTGCTAGTTCCATTTTATGAATAATCCCTCACAAGTTCTTCTGAGCCATCTTGA
>CAZIMI010000035.1:0-9472 GCA_964540325.1 uncultured Methanosarcinales archaeon
AAGTTTGTTTAATCTTCAGGATGCATTAAGTGATATGCTTCATCAAAGTCTAAACCTAATTCACCTGCATCATCTTTCATCAAATCTTCTTTAACTTTTTTAAGATCTCTTGCTGGAACTATTCTTGCTCTGAACAAATTATCGTTTTTTCTGTAAGCAAACTTTGCAGCTCTTGTTTTTATCTTTTCCACTTCAAGAGGCAATTTATAGTCAATGGAAGTTCTATTTTTTGCAAATTCATGACCCTCATCTGCTGAAGTAAGATGGCTATAATCTAACCATACATCTTCTAATCTAAATTCTCTTAAGGATTCGTCTAATCTTGCAGTTTCAGGCTGGTAATAAGTTAATTTATCTCCAAAATATTTCGTTACAGCTTTTTCTATCCCTCTCAAATGCAGCATTTGGTTGATTTGCTGTGGGGAGTATCTTTTTAGACTTTTATCAGTTCTCCAGGACTTGTTTCTTTCCACCATCCTTACAAAAGCTGATTTGCCGTCTTTATAAAATACTGGCGCGGTATAAACTTGTCTTGTCCAGTTCCTCTGAAAACCGATTTGGAAATCATTTATTCTCTTTAAGAAATTTGCCACCACAACATTAATATTCCGTGGAGTTTCCCTTATTTCCGGTTTCTCTGCAACTAAGAGACTTTTCTCTCCTTTTCTTTGAATATTATACTGTCTTGAATCTTCTAATCTATCACAAATAAAATCTATTGCTGCTTCTTTTTCTTTCTTTTTAACCATTTTATTTCTTCACCATAATCATTTTATATAATTTTCCCCGCAAAAACGTTATGTTTATCCCGAGTGATCTTCACATTAATTTTTTTATCTTTCTTAAATGTGCAATTATGAACAGATATAGATCTTCCTTTAGCGACAGCAATCATTGTGTTTGGGAATCTATCTACAGACTTGATTGTTGCTTTAACTACATCTCCAATTTGAAATGGTTTTTCCAATTCTTTTATTTTTCTAATTCCAAAATCTGTTGCTGATAATTTTTGTTTTAGTTCTGTTTTAGATTCCAACTCGTTAATCATTTTATAAAACTCTTGCCAATCTTTTGCTCTGACTGGATTCCTGCCAGTTTTATAATTTAAGAAGTTTTGAATTCCAATCAGTGGATGTTTTTCTTCAGATTTAATTCCCAATTCTTTAACAAATTCAGTAATTTTTTCTAATTCCTCATCATTATATCCTGGAACATAAACCGGTGCAATTAGAATTTTAATTTCTTTCTCAACAGCATACCTAATCATTTCTAAAACATAACTTAGGTTATATTTGGTACCAGCAAGTTTTTCAGCTAATTCTTGATTCATTGCATCTAAAGAAACGTTGAATCTTAATTTGTCTTTAAATTGTGATAAAGTATCTAATTGGGTTTTAGAAACTAAGGTGAAGTTTGTGTCCATAGAAATCACTGTTATTTGCTTGTTCAGATACAAATCTTCTATTAACGGAATTAAGTCTGCGTAAAGAAAAGGTTCTCCCTGTACCCCAATATGAACTTCTACAGGCTCTTCAACAACCTTAAGTAATTGTTCTAACTCTTCAACTAAATAATCTTTTTCTACCACAAAATCAGTTTTCTTTGAACTTTTACCTTCTCCAACAGAACAATAGATACAATTTAAATTGCACGAGGTTACTGGTTTGATTTCAATCAATGAGGTATTTCTGTAAACTATCCCGAAAGAAACATTTCCAATTAAGGGAATGCCCGAATTTTGGTGGATATAGCTTGCTTGATTATTGTTGATTGAGTTTTTAAGATTGTCAAAGTGATTTGATAATAAGAATGAGAATCTAGTTTCAGCTTTTTGTTGATAAGTATCTGTAAATTCTAAAGTGTGTCCATCAATTAATTTGAAAGGGCCAATAGCTTTTAATTCTTCCAATGGTATTTTGACATAGAAGATTCTAAGTAAATTAACTTGTAACTCATTCTCTTTAATCTCAAATGAGAGTGTTTTAAACGTTAATTCTGCCATAATAGTCTTAATTTAACTCTATTTTATAAACTTATTGGTGATAGTAATCACTCAGTGGTAACTTAACCTGTGTTCTAAAGAAAAGATAAGCTTTTTAATAAGTTGCTCTTCTAGAAATTTGGGGGTGTTATGGAAAATATAAAGATTACTCTGGAAACCTTGTACGATATTCTTAGGAATGAGAAAAAGCGAGAGGATTTACAGAAATTAGAAGAAACTTTTTTTATTGATGTGATTAGTTATCTCAAAGAAAAACAGACTTTTTTAGCGACAAAAAAAGATGACGATGATTTGTTTGCTTCCGGAGAAAAAGATAAGTTAGAGTACGAAATCAGAAGTATTAAACGTATTCTTAAGGAAATCTATGAAAAACGTGAAAAGAAAATCTTAGATATTGCATTGAATAAAAGTAGGACTGGTTCAGAAATAATTGATACCAGTGCAATGTTAAAAGAGGAAAAAGAATTTTACGGACAAGTTCTGAAAGTTTTGGACGATTTTAGAAGAGGAATTCTTTTGAATTTGTTTAAGGGCGAATTGCCTTCAATGATTCCAGAAATTAAAAAAGAGTTTGAGGATACGAAACTTGATGTAAATGTAACAACAACTCCTACTTTATCTAAGTTTGAAGAAGGAAAGGGAGAAACTGAGTTAGAAAAAAAGCAAGAACTAAAATTAACAACACCAGAACAAGAACCAACACTGCCACTAGAAACAAAAGTAGAATCGGAACAAGAGACAACATCGCAAACACCTTTAACACAAGATCAAGCAACACCACAAGCACAATCTACAAACACAGTCCTCAATGAGGATGAAAAAGCAGCAGATTTAAAGAAGGTAGAAAGTGAATTAAGTAAAGAAGAAACTAGTAATGAAACTACAGAGAATAAAGAAACTAAAGAAGAACCAACTGAATCTCAACAAGAAATGACAAAAATTAAGATGATTAAAGCAATGCCAAGTTTTGTTTGGAAAGATATGAAAGTCTATGGGCCATATGAAATTAATGATGAAGTAGAAATCTTTCCTGAAGTTGCAGAATTGATGATCAGAAAAGGCCGAGCTGAGAAGGTTTAACGTTTCATACAAATCTGTCCTCTGCTGCAAAGTTCGTTGCAACCAAAATTAAGAATAACATAATTTCTTTTATACAACATTCTGGCAATCACTTCTTTCAAAGCATAAGAATCTTTATAATCCAAAATTGCTTGTAATTGTTCTTTAGAAAATTTGTGTTCAGCGAAAAACTTTCGCACATAATTCATCTCATCATTTTTCATCTTTTCAAACATTTTCCATTCCTGATGTAAACGAGCATCATATCTCCTGACAATGCCCTGATATAATCTTAAAGGGTGGGTTTCTTTGGGATCAATCTTAGTAACTGTCCATAACCCTTTCTTTACATGAACAAACTTTCTGAAAGCTAACTGTAACATTGAAGTTATATCCACTATTCCTTTTTGTAAACAAATATCACAAACTCTGGTAAATGCATCATAAGTTGCTTTTGCACATTTGGTAAAAAGTTTTGCTAACGGATCTTTTTCTCTATCAGGGTTTGCTTCTTTACCATATTTTTTAATAATGTAATTCTTTGTATTGTTGATGATGAATAGATTTTTGAATGACTGATAAATCCTACCCTGCTCATCATAAGATTTTAAACTTTGAATGTTATGAATTCTATCTGCAAGTTTAATCTGAATAGCTTTCTCTTTAATTTGATCATCTTTATGGATAAATAGGGAAGATATTGAACGATAATAAAGATCTCTTTTATGTCTGGTTAAGAGTTTTAATAGCTCTATGATCTCATTAACTACTTTAAGACTAATTTTATTATTATTGCAGAAGTTGTTAAGTTCATTTTCCAATTCTTGCATGGTCTCAACTTCATATTCGTCAAGAATCTTTACTCCCTGAGGGTCTTCTTTAATATTTTTCTTTTTCTTGTATAAATCCACTCTCTCTTCAATCAAATCGTGTACTAATGCTGCGGATAAAGTAATAATGTCGTTTATGCTAGCTTTTCTTAAATTCCATACTAAATTTAAAGGGTGAATGAACGGATCAGAGCCGTCTTTTCTTCTGGGAAAATGTTTATACTCCTCTTTAGTTTTATGGTAAAGGTAAGAGAACAGTTTACCCAATTTCCTTCTGGGATTAGTAAGATCTTTTACCAAAAGAATCTCAATCTGCGGTTTCCAATGCTCCACTGTTTTATAGGTACGATATTCTTTAGACAGCTTTTCTAACATTTGAAGGATTAAGAAGATTGTTGGAGAATTTAAACGTTTCGATTAAAAACGTAATAATTTTAACAGGAAATTATATAAAGTTAAAGCGATTTAATTTTCTTATGAAGAAAGGAGGACAAATAAATTATCTTTTATGGGTAATCCTAGTTATATTAGTAGTTCTTGTTATCTGGTTAGTTATGAGAAGAATGGGTGGTTAAAATAGCTAAAGAATTATTGTTGAATAAAGGGATAGAAAAGGTAATTGTAACATTTTTAGTGATTTTTGGCTTATTTCTTTTGTTTCAAATAGTAAAAAAAATGTTTGGTGGTTCTTGGACAACTGAAGATATAATTTTAGGATTATTAGTCTTTAACTTGGGTTGTCTTTTTACTGTTGGAATTTTAGTTGCTCAGCTAAAGTCTGACCATAGTCACTTAAAAGGTCAGTTCAAGAGCTTGGCTACTGATTTTAAAGTGCATGTAAAGAAAAAGAAATGAATTTCTAAAAGTATTAGAAACCTTTATAAATCAAACACATAATAATATCATAAAATGGAATTTAATGTTATTGAGGAAAGTAAAACCAAGCTAATCTTTGAACTGAAAGGCGAAACACATTCTTTTTGTAATGTTTTGAAGAAAGAGTTGCAAAACACAAAAGGTGTTGAGATGGCAACTTACAGAATTGATCATCCTTTGGTAGGTATCCCTAAATTCCATCTGGAAACAAAGGGTGTTGAACCCAGAAAAGCTTTGAAATCTGCTCTTACATCATTAAAGAAGAAAGCTAAAGAGTTTGAGAGCGAAAGTAAGAAGTTATAGATTTATTTCTGAAAAGAAATGTTTTGATTATTAATCTTCAAGGAAGATTTATTAATAGATTATGTTTTCTTAGAAATTATGCTACGAGTAATTATGGATACTAATATCTATGGTAGACTTGTTGAAGAAGAACATTTTAGAGAGATAGCCACTAAGATAAAAAATGATTCTGAGTTCAAAGTATATGGCTTTGGATTGATTAGAAAAGAGTTACGTGATACACCAAAGAGTTCAAAGTTAGGAAGATTTAGTAGAAGAAACTTATTACTTAATTTATATGATGGAATTACTGGAGGAAAATATTTGAAAGATTCTCTTAATATTCATCATTTAGCAATGAAATTTTATAATACTTATCGGGAGTTGGGAGGCATTAGAAATTGGGACAAAACAAATATTGATGCTGATTTTACGATTGTTGCTTGTGCAATGTTTTATAATTTGGATGTATTGGTTTCTGATGATATAAAAACAATGCTAAGTAAAATTGCATTAAAAGCATACAAGCACATTTCAGTTAAAGAAGGATTAAGAACACCTACCTTTTACCATTATTCTGATTTGAAAGCAAGATATAAATTCTAAGAAGTAGTAATCTTAATAAATTGTCTTAACTCTTTTCTCCATTGTGGGTCTTTTTTAGCTTCTTCTATTTCCGTCATCAACTTTTCCCAGCTTTGAGTTTTCTTTTTCTTAGTAAAGACTTTTCTTAACATACTTACTAAAAAATCATTACAAATATATAAAACTTTTCCTGTTTTCTAATTAAATCTTAAATAACATAATATTCTTAAAGAGCTTGATAAAAGTACTTGCATTAAATTATAAAACTAATCATATTTTTTATCAATTTCATACCCTAATCTATCAAATTCCATTAGAACTTGATCAGCGATATTTGTATTAAAGAACATTCCGCCTACTTTAAAACCTGAACCTTTAAGGTTTTGAGCAGTTGGGTTAGGAATTCCAACTGAAGCTAATCCTGAGTCAGTTCTGACAAGATATGGTCTTACATAACTGTTTCTTTCTTCAGCAAACTTACTATCTACACCAAATTGTTTAAGCATCCGTTCAGTTGTTTTGTTATGAACATCAGCAGGCACTTCATTATTAACGTAAATTGCACAAAACTCAGTTTCTCTATCAAGACATTCTTGTAATTCTACTGTTTCTCCACATACTTTTGATTGTCCGAAATATAATTCAATTTTTTTTGTTAAATCCATTTTAATACTCCCTAAAAGATATTAATATCCATATTATTTAAATCTTTTGCTGTGGTGATGACTTTATAGTGATGAATGTGATTATGGGAAATCGAAACTAACATTGGGCTGTTATACGTTTTTTCTGCAAGAAAAAAAGCCGAAGGGTCAGTTAAATTTTCACGATAATAAATTTCTCCGTAGGAGACTATATGTCCGAAGGACGAGGAGGAGTCCAGATTTTTGTTTTCTTAATTACAAAATCCCTTCTCGTTTTTTTAAATAGTTTTTTTGCATAATTTAATTTAACAACATACCTATTTTTCCCATAAATATTATATTTTTCTCTTTGTTTAGAAGGAGTAAAATTGACGGTGACTATATTCGCTCCAGCCATTAAACCTTGTAATTGTCCATTTTTACGTAATTTTTCTAGGGCGCTTACTGAAGGGATATCAATCTTTGGATTTAAAATTCTAAGTAAAGCAATTGTGTTTAAAGTATAATCAACATTCCCTGATTTATTTTTTTCATATGGTGTCTCTGGGGCAGGAATAAATGGTGCAACACTTGACATAGCTGGTAAAAGTTTTGTAGCAAATAATATATCCTCTGCCATATCTTCAACGGTTTGATTAGGTAATCCAATAATTGATCCAACACCTAAATTAAGACCATTAGATTTAATTTTTTTTATGCAACGAATTCTTTCGATTAAAGGATATCCTCGGGATTCTAAATGTATCTTAGCGTTTGATGATTCTTGTTTTAGTATATACCCATTAGCGCCCAAATCTTTAAGTTCTGTATAATCTTTTTTTGGCAAATCTCCTAAATTTAAAATTATTTCGTTAAAACCTAATTTTTTTATTTTGGGCATAACTGACTTGATGATATTAACTGCATTGGGATCTTCCCCTGATTGTAAAAAGAGAGTAGATATATGTTTTCCCCTAATTTCTTTAGCTATTTCAATTATTTTTAAGGGTGTTAATCTAAATCTTTTTAATTTCGAATTTTTGCAAGACATGGGGCAATAATTGCATTGTTTTCTACAGTAACTCGAAATTTCAATAACTCCTCTTATTTTTTGGCAGATTAAATTCTTTTTACGAATATCTCTAGCTTTTTGAAATAATTCTTCTTGTTTTGCACCCCTAGCTCTTAAAAAAGAAATTATTTCTTTTTTCGATAAAATCAAATTTTTTGCCATATTAATAATTTATTACTACACAAATATAAATCTATTGGTGAATTTGTTTTTTTTGTAAAAATGAGATCTCTGTCCGAAGGACTAAACTTATCTCTTAATAAATTTCTTTTACAAAGTAAAAGACTATATGTGCGTAGTACGGACTCCCCCTCTTTTTGTTTCTTTTTTCTAAAAAGAAAATAGTGAAAATTTAATTGCGTATAACATCGGGTCGCTGTTAAATACCCTGACGACCGAAGGGAGGAAAGCGCAGCGGGGTCGAGCGGAATGAAGTGGAACGAAGAAGTAGAATTTGAGTTCTCTAAATCCGACCGAAGGGAGACTATATTTTTAGGGGCTTTCCCAACACATAGATTTAAGGGGCTTTGGTAGAACGAGGAGTTCTTCTTTAAGAGTAGTTACAAGGTAGAAAGATTTATAAACTGGATTAAATAACTGAAATGATATGCACAAGCGAAAAGTTAGTTCATTTGATGGTGAAGAGAGAATTATTCTTACTGGATGTATCTCAGAAATATTGCCCACTATGATTAATAATGATTTAGAGGCTGTTACAGCAGAAGAATTAGCAAGGAACAGAATGTTTGCGGTTTCTGGAATTGATACAAAAAAACTAGAAAGAGTATCTTGGCTTCCATTTGTAGGATATTTTTTACATCAAAAAAGAGAAGCTTTTGCAAAACCGTCTCTTCTTTGTGAGTGTGTAATTTATACCGGCGAAGATTCTCCCGATCTTTTAGTTAGAGATCCTCTTTTTTATACATTTCCAGAAGCATCACGTGATTTTGGTCCGAATAAATACGATTGGACTAATGAAAGAAGGATGGATTTAGACAATTATGTTAAACTTGCTGAAGAAGACAGAAGCAAAAAACCCGAAGATAGAAGAGCATTAGAGGTTAATCTTGCTCAACATGCTATACCAGCAGGAGAAAATAGAGGTTTACAAATAATGGAATTTGTTATGCCAGAGATTCCAGTAAGCGACTTTGATACCCATGAAGTTACTAGGTGGTTATATCGTGGTGCTTCAGCTGATTATAAATCATTTTGTTTAGATAAAGCAAAATCTCCTGAGGACATTAAACTAAAAATTTGGCGTGCAAAGCCAGATGTTTTTGAACGAGTCGGCCATGCTTATGCAGTTCCATTAATAGCAGAACCACAATTGAATGGAAGAATTTATAATCATCAGTTTACTCTGAATGCTTCAACTCCTAGTTTAATAGATGGAGAACATAGAGTTGTTTGTAAACAAAAGGAGAAGCAAAATTAATCTTTACTTCTACCAAAGCCCCTGCTTGAGCTTTTTATATCTCAGTTTTTATCATCAAGGAAACCCCGTCTTTTAAAGTAAGAATTTTATTGAAACTAACATAGGGATCCTGTTATACGAGGTCGAACGTAGTGAGAAGCGCAGCGCCCCTTGAGTTTATATTTTACTTCATTGCAGTTTAGAAAGGTCATCATGGATTATAATCGGATTTATTACTGCAATTTCTAGACCATATCCTTGATTTTTATCAAAATCATTTAGTAAGAAAATTTTGTTCTTATAGTGATAAGCTACAGCAAGTTCCATTAAAACAGATGTACCAAGATATCCTTCAATTCCATTTTTTGGGTAATTGCATACAAAAAGTGCATCACAGTTTTTAATTTTTTTAAATGCATCTCGTATTACATCATGTTCAATACATTGTTTTAGCTCATCATCAAAATTTTGTTTTATTTCAGGTATGTTTTCAACTGTTTCAAGGTCATCAGTATGGAAAACTTCATGGCCTAATTTTATTAATTGTTTTTTCATCTCAATTAATTTGTCAGCAAAGTGAAAACTTCCTGCAAGCATTATCTTCATATGGTTTAGAAAGAGTCTACATTTTATAAAAGTAGCGTGCAAAATATAAATTTCGTATAACATCGCGCTGTTAGGCGTCCCGACCAGAATTTTTATCGACCGTAGGGAGAATAAAAATGG
>CAZIMI010000036.1:0-6370 GCA_964540325.1 uncultured Methanosarcinales archaeon
CTTCATAAAAAAGACATTCTGTTTCAGCTTCTTCTGTACTTAAGTCTGAACAATAGAAAGGGCTGTCCGAGTAGATAAAACAACCCGATTGTGCTAGGGCGAAGTTAATTAATAGGAGAAATGTTAATGTTATTATTGTTGTTGTTTTATTCATTTTTTACTATCCTGTTCCATCGGGAAGTTTGCAGATATTTCCTTCACAAGTGCCTTTCTTGTTTGTTTTTAAATCTAAACATATCCCTTCATTTTCTGAACAACCGCAAGCAATCTGTTCAGGACTAGTTGAAACTAAGTCGAATCCCAAATTAGCGGCACTTACAATTTCTGATTCACAAATATTTTCGCAACCATTATTCCCGTGACACCAGAATCCGTTTGCTCCAGTTTCATAATAGTAAGGGTTTTTAAGCTCACAGTCAGTTTCTACATCACAAGTGGGGTGTTTATTTTCTCCACACTTCGTCTCTTGATCAGGATATTCGTAATCATAGTTTTGTTCGCCATTACAAATATTTCCTCTCTCTCCTGAGCAGTAAACTTTAAGTTTTCTTTCTTCCAATATTGCCCCTTTTGTTTCTAATTCCAAACCGCCAAAACAGCCCAACTCAAGATCAGGTGAAACATAACATGTCTGTTGTTCCTCAGCGGTATAATATTCCCAAGTATCAGGATTACAACAAACATGGGATGCTAAGAAAAGGATAAAATCATCATCTTTTTGACAGGTAGATATATCATTTTCGTCTGTACAGTCATAAAGCTTGTATAATTCTTCAGTATCAGTAGGCATATAAGGGAACGGATGGGTAGGATTTACATGAGGGATACATTGGACAACTTTAAAGTCTATTTTTTTTGCTGGAGCTTCAACGTTATTTGAGCAGTAATCATTAGATGCTGAAAGTTTTAATGTGCCGGAAGTAAGAGGAAAGGTTAAAGGTGGACCTTCTTTTGGCCAATTGTTTAAATCTTCGTAACCAGAAAAAAGCGAATCCGGTGTGCAAAAAGGATTCGTATAAGGAAAATTAAAACAAACATCTTTATCTGGAGGATAGTTTTCTTCGGGTAAAGTTATGTCAAAAGGAAGATTTTCAGAATAACTTAATTCAACTTTAGGAGGATTACCAATAACTGAAAGTGAGGGGTAAGTAACATTAACAAAAATTGGATCTTCTTCGGAAACTAAAGTTCCAGTATCAACAATAAATTCTGAATAAGGTATAACGCCTGCAGCATCTTCAATCTCATATGGATACCAGATTTTCAAGCCTGCTGTTAAAGGAGTGTCAACCAAAATTCTTACTTCCTGCCAGTCGCTTAAACCATGTTCGTCAGTTGCTTTAGCGGTTAATGTGACTATCTCTGAAGTAAAATATGTTTCAACGTAATCTTCAGGAAAATATAATTCTTGTTTTATTTGGGGTGGCTCTGTCGGATCCCAAGAAGGATTTTCAAAAACATATTCAACAATCTCATCTTCATCAGCATCCCAAGCGTTCAATTTAATATCAACATTTCCATAATCATCATGGCCGAGAATAATTAAATAATCGTAACTGTTCTCTGATTCATCTTCGTCAGTACCGGGATCATCTTTAACAATACATGAAGAACGGTTAACATAATCTAAAGCGGGAGGTCTGTTCTGTCTGGCAATCCGAAATTCGTAATCTTCAGGCAAATTAAGAATTTTTGGAGACTTAAAAATAAAGATTGTATCTCCGTTAGGAAGAGAAAGATTAGTCATTTCTATGGCTAGAGATTTATATTTGTCAAAAAGTAAACTGCCTTGACAAACATTATCCACACAACTGGAAGAAGTACTACTATAATTAAAATGAGATTGTTCTAAAGTTTCTTTAGTGTAATTAAATTCAACAAATTTCCAGTCATAAAATAAAGGCCGGGAAACTGCTGCTTCCAATAACCAACGGAACTTAGTAGGATAAAAAAAGTCAAACTGAGAAAGATGAAAAAATTCTTCTTTACCAACTGATAATTTTAAAGGATATTCAACTTCAACATTAATTCCGTCATTGGCAATGTCAAGTTTCGTTTTAATTTTTGTTTCGATAATGTCTGCCTCTTGAGAAATTTCTGATTCTGTGAAATTTTTCACACAAAAAATTGTACGGTTAGTTAAGTATTGACGTAAATCGTTTTTAATAGTGCTTGTTTTCAAGTCTAAAGAACCAAAACCAATCGTGGTGTTTGGATAGCGATAACTACAAAATTGTGGAGAGAAAGATTCGTTATTGCAAGGATAAGCGTTTTGATGTTGAAGATACTTTTCGTTACTGATACCATAATAAATTCTGTCTCCTGCCGTGAAAGTTACTCCGGTTTCCCCTTCCAGAAACGGTTTTGTACCGCCAGGCTGGCCTTTCCAAATTCGGCCCTGTTTACCTAACAAAATTAACCCTTGTTCTAAAGCATCATTCAAACAATCTTCAACATAAATCCTTAAAGCTTCCTTTTTGAAAGTTTTGGAAACAACCTTTTCTTTTTCTGCTTCCAGATCAGATTTTTTTACATCACCAGCAAGTTTAATTGTAAAAAGGAACACAAATAAAAGTAACAAACCCAAAATGATAAATACTGTTACCTGTGCTTGTTTATTCCTAAAACTAGTTCTACCTAACCTCTTTTTTCCCATAATAATAGAAATAATAATTAAGTAACTTATAAAACTTATCTTAAATTAGAAGAGTTAACTGACCATTAACTTTCCAATTTAAACTCGCTCTCAATTTTTTCAATAACTTTCTTAACTTCTGTTAATGAACTTTCAATTTCTTCACCTTCTAATTCTCTTGCTTCCCCGCCTATTTGTTCATTTCCATAAAAATCAACATTTCTTACTGCCCATAATTTTTTAGCGGTTTCCACAGAAATTTTTAACAATTGTTCTGCTCTTTTTCTCCTTTTGATATGATCTGGATAATCCTTTTCTCCTTTAAATTTTGTAACCGCGATCACTGCCGACTCAAAAGCTTGATAAGCCAATCCACCAGAACCCGCTAAATCTCCATCAGCAAAAAGTTTCTCTGCAGATTTCAAAAGTTCCTTTGCTCTTTTTAAATTTAAATCAACCATATTTTTTCGCTTTCTTCAGCGATATCTTTTTCTAAGGATTGAATCTTTTTAAAAGTTGCTTTTATAGTAAGTTCGTTTTTCGGGACAATCTTTTTCTTTTTTAATAACGATTCAATCTCTCCAAGAGTTACATCAGCAAGTTTCTGATAATATTTTTTGCTATTACCTTGCAATTTTTTTGTTTTATTTAAAAAATCTTTAACTTTATTCAAACGATAAATTAAATATGCTTTTGGGAAAGATTTTAAATCTTTTATCAATGGATAAATATCACCTTGATAAGTTATTCCGTTCATCAAAGCCTCCAAAACTACGAAATCTTTTTTTTCTTCTAAATCCTGCCAGGAATAATTGTGAATCTCAAATCTATAAGGTAAATAATCTAATAGAGGGCCGCTCAATTTTTCATCACCAACAACTAAAATATCAATATCGCTCTTTTCTGTAGCCAGGCCATGAGCTACACTGCCAAATAGAATAAATATATTTACATTATTTTTTACTTTTTTAAAAAAAAGGTCAATGATATTTTTAAATTCTGGTGAAAGGAAATTCTTTTTTTCGACCATAAACAATTTCCAAAAAAGTTTAACTAATTCACTTTCATTATTTATCCTGATTAATTTTTTCTTGCCTGATTTCTGTTCGACAACTATATTTTCATTTTTTAGTATATTTAATATTCTTAGAACATTGCTCTTAGAAATATTTACGTTTTCAGATAATTCTGTTAAACCAAAACTCAAGTAAGAATTTAATGTCAAATATCTTAAAATTGTAATTCCGTTCTTAGTCCCGATGAAGTGTTCTAATTTTAGTACCATAAGTTCTAAAAATAGTACTCTTATTTAAAAGTATTGTTTTTTAAGAGGTTGTTACGAAACTCTTCAAACGTGCTTATGTAGAGCCTGTTCCGCCTCTCAACTTCGCTTTTGTCAAAAATACAGAAAGAGCATTTTTAATCATAATTAGAAATAATAGTTTTCATTTCTGACAGCTCAGGTCGTTTCGCACACTCTGTGAAGACTAGCTTCATAGGCAAATACACATAAGCACTAACTTTCGTAACATCGTTTTTTATCCAACCCTTAACTTACCGGTCAATTGCGGCCAGAAAAAATCTAAAGCTTCATCGTCAGCAACAATTTCTACTGATTGAAGATTTGTGGCATTATCTTGGGTACAGCTTAACTTTTTCATCCCAGAAAGGGTTTCCAACAATTCTGTGCCCAAATCATAAACAGTTACATAATCGCAGATTGGAGTTTGAAAATTTTCATATTCGGCAATCAAAGTCTTATTGTAAGGAAAAACTTCTTTGATCGCTTTAGCTTTTTTATCGCCTTTACTTAACAAGTAAAGTTCCCGGAAATTCTTTGCTTCCTGCACAAACTTGTTCTGGTCAGACAATTCTGCATCAATTCCGAAAAGGTCTTTAAACCAGTCAACAACTTTATCGATTACGGAAGGGGTCATCTGAATACTTTGTTTACTATAGATAACTGCATTTAATTTTTCTGAATACCATAATTCCCCTTGCTCAGTTTCACATTCAATATAATTTCCTGTTCCCTGGCAAGGATTTTCATCTGTTTGAATGTTTAAAGTTTGTAAAAATGAATTTGGGTCTGTGATATCTTTATTTAAAGTTGTAGCAAAAGCCCTTTTTGCGCCGTCCTCAAACATTATCACACAAACATTATTGATACAAGTATTCTCTTCCATCTCAACAATTGCAGGAAGATCTTCAAAACAAGTATAGAGTTCTTCAGTTTCTGCTTCATCTAAAGGCGTTCCCGGCAAGACGTCTTTAACGAAAGGAAATCCTCCGCCAAGTTTGAATTCATCTCCATAATTGATGAAAGCATCTTTATAATTTGTACAATAAATCACATAATCATCATCTTCAACAGCTTCCAACAAAGTTGAAGCCAAAAACTTTGTTCTGCTACTCCAATCACCTTTTTCACAATAATGGTCTAAAACATAATCTTCATTATCAATACAGATAGGCGGATTGTTTTCGTAGAAGTTCTCTGTTTCAAATTCTGGGCTACCCTCTTTAGTAACAAAACATTGACTATTTTTTTCACAGAAGCCCCAATTTAATCCTTGCCAATCCCATCTTATTGGTGAATGTTTCCACTCCCCTTGAATACAACGGTAATCTCTACCCTCTTCAATATGTTCAGATATTTGGGTATATTCAGCAAATATGTTCATTGGTTCTACACAAGCATAACCATTCCAGCAATAATCTTGTGGACAACAGGCTAATCCTGCTCGGGCATCAAATTCATCTGGATATTGCTGAGAGTTGTAGTAGTAATCAGTTCCGCCTAAATCATCAATCAATTGTAAGAAAGGTTCTTTAATTGTTCCAGTAGTGAATTCAATGATTAAGTAAGATGCTTGGTTAGTAGGAAATTTCGTAGGGTTAGTTACGGGAGTGGGAATTCCATCTTTATCCACTAAAGTTATTTCTGCTTGTGCTGTTCCGCTATGGGAGAATTTTAAATTTGAATCTTTAGGCACTGCAATCCGTTCTGTTTTTAGAGTTTTATCTGCTTTTAGGGTGACTTGCTGTAGTTTCTTTTCCACATCCCCTTTTTCTTTTTGTTCTACGATAGAATCGTCAAAGATTTCCCAATGTGGTAACTTATTATCTTTAGTTTTAAATTCTGCGTTTGGAATGAAATTTCTAGCGGGGAGAACTTTTGCTGAGAAATTTCTATCTTTGGGTAAGAATTCTTCTTCTTTGAGGTTAAGTTCCAAATGAGTAAAATAATCGTTAACCTCTTCAAATTCAATTTCTACCGGTTCATAACCGACTTTCTTTATCACTCCAAGAATTGATGGTGGTGTATTTATCTCCGTTAGGCAATTCTGTGATTACTGAAGGTGAACAAAAGAAATCTGATTTGACTGAACAATAAAGTTCGTTGGATGTTAAGACTGATTTACCTTTAGAATCTTTTTGATCTTCAATAAATTTGGCAGCTTGACAGCCATAGAAGCCGGATTCAATCTCTTCTGCTGCTGAAGTTTCTTCAATTGGTTCCTCTTCATCCTCATTAAAATATCCTTCTTCAGTAAATGGACTGAGGAAAACAACCTGTTGGGCAACTTTTTTTGCTAGCAGGTTTGCTGGTTCTTCAATTTTGTTGTTAGTTGGAGTGATCAATTGGTATTCTGTTTTTTGTGTTTCGTCATTAAAGGTAACAAAATAAAGTTCATACAATTCTGGGTGGGAATTGGTTACAGTGATTCCTTC
>CAZIMI010000036.1:6380-9248 GCA_964540325.1 uncultured Methanosarcinales archaeon
GTAAAGTCATTCATCAGATTGACAGGGGTAGGTGAAAGGGATTTGTGATTTTGGAGTTAAAATAGGAGGAAAGGTTTTAATTTTATTTGCTTCTGCAAAAACTTGTACAGAACCATACTCTTTTAATTGTTTTAGAGATAATTCTGTACCTAGATTGCCTTGTGTTGGATGAAAGAAATAAACTTCTTGTGGGTGGTCAATTTCTGGGAACAAAACAAACTTTTCTATTTTAGCCATAATTATAGCTTGATAAAAATCGCCATATTCTATTTCATCAGTTTTAGGGTTATCTCCGTTTTTTGAATAAATTAAAGTATCAATTAATTTAGGGTTTTCTTCAAAAGAAACTGAAGTGGAAACTTTTTCTTGCCCAACCTGGACTAATGTTTTAGGTTCTAAGTAACAACTCTTTTCTTCAGTAGCTTCTATTGTAGGAACACACCCCTTACAATCCCATTCATCTGTTTTACATTCTTCACAAACCTCATAAACTCCCTCATCATATTCATAATTAACCCCGGTTTCACAAGACAGATATTTATTTTCAAAATATTCCTCCTTCAACCCTAAACAAGTTTCCTGTCCAGATTGGCCAAGACAATAAGCCTTTTGGTACTCATCTCCACAAGTTGAGTATCCAACATCCCAGTTTGAAATTTTTAACTCCGGACATTTAAGACCAAAACCAAAAACATTCAAATACAAATCTAAATATTCAGCAGGATATCCAATCTCAATTTCTTCTTCAGTATAATCAACCATAAACTCAACATCCATTACCGTTTGTCCGTCAGCGATTGGCTGTGAGTTCCAGCAGCCATACTTTATTCCTGGGTCGCCTATAGGTTTACTATCGCCTGAATAATATTCATCATCATTGTTACCGCAGCAGCTTGCCCAAGTCTCTTCTACTTCTGTAACATCGCCCAGCCAGGCGTTTGTGCCGTAATGAGATATACACATTTCTTCGGCATTGACGTTAGTTGCAACATTTCCATCATCAAAACTAGTTAACCAGGAAGTTCCACCGATATCATCTTTTCCTGAACAAATTTGCGAGGGTTGTCCCTGCTTACTTAAATAAACATTCTTGACAGAAATCCAATTTTTTGTCGGAGAGGGAGTGATTTTCAAATGTGATACTGCTCTAAGATCGTTCGGAATGGGAACTTTAAGATGCAGCCAATTATCTTCTCCAAATAAAGGGTTGTTAACAGCATTACCCAAAACATTTTTTTTTTAAATAAATTATTGGTTCCCAATTTTCATCTTCAGGGCCGAAAAGTGTTAAGCTTATATCTGCAGGGAGGGTTAAAGTTTGGTCAGTTAAAACTTCACTAGCATCGTTAGTAAAACGGGCAAAGAATTCTAACTGGTCATAACCAGAGAAATCAAAATAAACTACATCACCTAAAGTTGTACCATAAAAATCTGGATATTTGCCTTCATCGGATTCAATGATGATTTCTGGACCGGAAACGATTGCTTCCCCTTTATCGTTAATTTCCTTTTCATCTAAATACAAATTGTAAAGACCGTCTCCTGAATGTCTGCCTTTTACGTTTTTATTGTAATGTTTATTTATATCTTTACCAAAACATTCTGCCCAAGAATAATGTTCTCCTTCTGGATAGCAATAAAAGTGGTTAGCAATCTCTTTATCTTCAACTAAAGGATTAACGGTTAAAGGACCAAGAGTATCACAAGTTTGCCATTTCCTGGAATCGGAAACAATATCGTAAGCAGTTTCTCCAGGCTTTTTAATGGTAAAGATGTTGAACTTTGAGTTTTGGTCTACTGCGTTTACCCAGCACCATTCTGTTCCGCAAATAACTTCATCTTCAAAAACTTTTGCAGATTCATCATCATAACCAACCAGGTCTTTATCAGAACTCAAACAGATATAATTATTATCATTAAAACTTTGTTCTAATGTAAAATCATCTAATCCATCATCACCGCAGCACATTCCGTCGCCTGTTTGAGAATCTTCAATCCAGGAATAGCCGTCTTGTTCACAAATATCTTTGTTATTGTCACAGTCGATTCCTTCGTCGTCACAAGTTAATTCATCTAATTCCCAACCATAGATTCCATCATGCTCTTCACAGAACCAAGCTTTTTGTGGTAGCGGATCTAAAGGTTCACCTTCATCAGGAATTGTACAAATACCTTCTTCGCATTCACTATCAGGACTTATTCCCCCACAATTTTCACCTTCACAATCTTCTGCTGGTTGGCAATCTTCATCCAAATAACATTGCGCAGCAAGGATATAATTTCCCGTATCTTTAGAAATGTGTTGAGCATCACAGATATACCAACGTGATTCTTGATCTTCTTCTAGGCAGATGAATGCACGATTAGGGTCGCGGAATAATTGTTGTGTGGCGACACAAGTGGTATCGGCATCATGCTCAAAATAATATTGATCATCGTGATGTTCATTGTACACAAAATTGCCTTTAGAATCTTTTTTACCCAAATATTTATCAACAGCACCCTCTGTACCTCCCCCCAATATCCAACTAAAACCCTGTTTAAAAATTTTATCACCATCTTCAGAACCTTTTTCTGAGAAAAAATGGTACATTGCCCCGTTCGTGATTCCTTCACTGGAAATT
This sequence comes from uncultured Methanosarcinales archaeon, assembly GCA_964540325.1. Classification (GTDB taxonomy): domain Archaea; phylum Nanobdellota; class Nanobdellia; order Woesearchaeales; family GW2011-AR9; genus JABJOX01. The sequence continues at coordinate 9,005 of CAZIMI010000036.1, forward strand.
TCTGAACCCTCTCCAGGAGGAATAAACCACCCTACACAATCATTGCCATAATGATTATCAATATCATCATCTTCACTTACTAAAAAATAGCAGCCTTTATTTAAATCTAAAGGAAGATTCTTCCAAATACATTGAGAAGGTGCAGATTGTATATTATCTGAATCTACACTATGCCAGTCAGACGGAAAAGCAACCCCTAATTTTGTCTCATCTGCTTCCATACGGCCTTGATTTAAAATTCCAG
>CAZIMI010000037.1:0-9233 GCA_964540325.1 uncultured Methanosarcinales archaeon
GTTTAGACTTTGATGAAGCATATCACTTAATGCATCCTGAAGATTAAACAAACTTTTCCCTTTCTATTTCATTTACAATGAGAAATTCTTGTTTTTCTGTGATGGCAAAAGATTCGTTCAAGGTTTCAATAAATTCTAAATACTCTTTAACATCTTTATGAATCGTTTCAATCATAAAATCGAACCCGCCATTAATTTCATGAATAGAATTTACTGCCTGATGATTAATCAAAAAATCTTGCAATGATTGTTTTTGGAATCGTGGAACTTGCAAAACAATTTTAACATGATGATGATAGCCAAGTTTTTTGAAATCTATTAAAGCAGTAAATTTCATTATTATCTTATCATTATTGAAACGACTAATCTTATCATAAATAGTAGAAATTGGCATTTCAATCTTTTCTGAAATTGAGCCCAGGCTGCTTCTTGAATTCTTTCTTAAATGAGATATAATTAACCGCTCTTTTTCTTTCATTCTTAGAAAAGCTATTTTTCTTTTTAAAAAGGGTTTTCGTTAGCATCCCGGAAAGTTTCCGAGAACAATTATTTTCTTTATAAATCGTCGGAAAACGTACGGAATTGTTGCGGAATTTTTGGGGAAACGGAGATTAAAAAGGAAGTGTTGGAAGTATTCTATGGATGCTTTAATTAGTTTAATTCCACCGGCTTTAGCAATAATTTTAATTGCTTTCACACGTAAACCATTAATTTCATTATTTATCTCTACATTAGTTGGATCCTGGTTAGTCATTTATATTTCTGGATTTACAGAAATCTTTGGAATTTTGCAAGACATTATTTTAGACCCTTGGAATTTTAAACTTGTTATTGGATTATCTTTACTGGGAGCATTTATTGGAATCATGGAGCTTGCTCTCTTTAGAAGAACGATTACTTCAAATCTTCTTAATAGTAAAAAAAGAATTCTACTTAAAGGTTGGGTTACAGGAATATTTCTGTTCATTGATGACTACTTTAACATTTTATTAAATGGAGTTCTAATGAACTCATTTGCTAAAAGATACAACATTTCTAAAGAAAAAGTAGCTCTTGTAATTCATTCTTTAGGAGTTTCAACTTGTGTACTTATTCCTTTTTCTACATGGACAATTTACATTATTAGTTTACTAAAAAATATTCCAATGGGCAATGCGGTAGGATTATTCATTGAGTCAATCCCATTCAATTTTTATGGTTTAAGTCTAATTTTAATAACTTTTGCAGTAATCTTTTTTGAGATAAATGTCATGAAAATGCGTGAAAAAGAAAGCGCAGCATTAGAAGAAACATTTGAAAATTTTTCTGATAAGTTAACTTACATAAATGCAATATTACCTGCTTTAGTACTTATTGGAACTGCTATTCTGTTAATTGCTTTTTTAACTAAATTTTCATATACGGGTTTAAGAAATTTGGATTTAACTACTATTCTAATTATCTGTCCAGTTATTGGGATAATCTTTTCAACATTATATTATAACAAGAAATTAAAATTAGCTAGAAATAGATTAGTACGTGCATCATTCAAAGGCATCACCGGAATGTATGAAGCAATTGGAATACTTTTCTTTGCATGGCTATTAGGAGCAATAACAACTAATCTCAACACTGCAGAGGTAGTTTCAGGATTAATTCATAGTTTTAACAACAGCACATTATATGTATTAACTTTTTTAGTTGCCTCGGGGTTATCGTTCATGACTTCTTCTTGGGCAACATTTGGAATTATCATTCCTATTTTAGTACCTATAGCTAGCACAATGCAAGGCAATCCGGCCGTAGTCCTAGCGGCAATAGTCGCCGGGGGAGTATTTGGCGACCATAACTCGCCAATCTCGTCAACCACAATCATCACAAAAGCGGCATCAAAAACAAAGATTATGGATCACTTTCACACACAATTACCTTACAGTCTAATTGCGTTTTTAATTTCAACATATCTATTCTTCCTAATTGGAAGAGTATAAGGAGGAAAAAATGAGTTCAAAAAATGATTTAGTATTACTTAGCAATGAGCTAGAATTTTGGTTAGAAGGAATAACAGCTAAAGAAATGATTGACTTTTTTAGTGATAAAGTAATTTCTTTTGATTTAGATCCAGAAGTTAATCCCAGAGATGCTATTGAAATTATTATCTCTAAAGCTAAAACTCTTCAAGAATTAAATCGAAAAGGCGCTGAAGCAATAAAAACCTTTTATGACGGTGTCTGTACATTGGGCGGAAAAATGTTTGGCGGAAGTTTACTTCCCAAAGAAACTAATGGTTTACAGTTTACCCCATACCGTACAACCGCATTATCTGTTCCACTAGGGGAGGGTCTAAAAAACTTAGCTAACTACCAAATATTGTTTGGCTTAAAAGATTTTAAGAGTGCTAACCTTGCTTACGAAACACTTAGACAAATCGGACCCGTTATTTTGGCTCTAGCGGCATCATCACCATACCGAATAAACTCATTAAGAAAATCTGACAAAATCGATAGTAGACGTATCGCTGAAGTATACCCCGAAATGTTTAGAGAATTTCCCAGTATGATGTGGGGTACTTCTGGCCCTTTAAAAAAAATAGAGGACTTGTTTGAAATAGTGGCAAGATCAAATGTTAAATGTCATAAGAGATATACTGAAGGAGGATTCACAATAGATCCACGTTTTCAATCAAAAGGTTTTGAGATACCAACGCACTTGGCCCCACACCAATTTTATTGGACTACAAGACCTCGTTTTGATCATGCCACTTTAGATCAACCAAAAGCTGCTCTTTCATTAGAGTTTAGACTTGCAGACATGCCTCTTGACCCATCTCAAATAGCGGTATTTAATAGTTATCTGGTTGGATTAATTTCATATGCTCTTGAACTTGGTGAACCAATTATGAGAAATAGTTTGATTTCCAGAGAAGAATTGTCTGCATTAGAAACTGGAGCAGCAATTGATGGTTTAGAATCTTCATACAAAGGGATAAAAATGAGAGATTATGCTAAAGAATTATTGTCTATTGCTGAAAAAGGATTGGATGATTGTTCAGCATCTAATTTTATGTATGAAGGAATTGAAAAAATTATAAAAGATGGAAATGATTCTACAAGATTAAGAAGAAATGTTGGAAAAACTGACAGTAGATTAATTATTGATTATGCAACAGAACAACTGGATAAAGGGATAAAAAAACTAAAATACAAGTAGGTGAAAAAATGGATTCAGAAACTGAAGCAATCAAATTGTTAAAGGAACTGATTGTAATAAACTCTTCAAACCATTTCAAGACAATTTTTGATGGTGAAGACCATATTGGAATTGGTAACGAAGAAAAAATAATAAATTATTTAGAGAAAGAATTGATTACCTCAGGTTTTGATGTAAAAAAACAACTAGTTCAGGAAGAAACGAATGTTAAAGATAGTAAAGGAGACATTGTCAATATTCCTACACGTTATAACCTACTTGCGGAGAAAGGTGAAGGAAAAGATTCTTTATTATTCTTAGGACATGTTGATACTGTTGATGTTAAAAGCGGTTGGGATACAAATCCTTTTGAACCAGTATTGAAAGTTGTCGATGGAAAAGAAAGAATTTATGGCTTGGGCTCAAACGATATGAAAGCAGGTATTGCTGCGATTGTTGCTGCCACAAAAGGGATTACACCAGTAAATTACAAGATTAAGATAGCTTTTGTTGTTGATGAAGAGTTTTGGTCATTTGGTAGAGTAGAGTTAGTTAACTCTGATTTTCTTGATGATGTAATTGTGACGATAGTTCCTGAAATCGGGGAGTCAAATGTTAAAACAGATTATCAAAAGATAATTCTGGGAAGAATGGGAAGAACAGAATATTTGTTCACGATTTTAGGAAAATCAGATCATGGTGGCCAAGCTCGTGATAGTAAAATAGCTATTAATGCAGTACATGAATCCATTAAACTGCAACAAGAAATTATTAAGTACTGTCAAAACTGTGAAAAAGAATTTGCATATAAAGATATTTCTTTAAAAAATTCAGCATATATCAGTTGTCAGCAAGGAGGAAAACCTATTCTCTCAATCCCAGAAAAAGCCGCTTTCATTTTAGATAGATCATTTGTTCCGGGTGAAGAGATGTGCCATGAGATTAAAGTATTAAAAAAAATTATTGATAATGCGTACAATAATGGAATTCTAGATTCACGTGTTCAAGTAACTGTTAAAGAAAGAAACAGACCAACCCCGGCTTGTAAACCATACTTTGTATCTCCAGATGATGATTTTGTAAAATTTGTTACAGATAAAGTCATTGAAGTGTATGGAAATTATGAATATGGTATTGGTTATTCTGTTGCTGATGAAAACCGTTTAGCTGAAATTGGAATCCCTACAATTGTTTTGGGTCCAAAGGGAGGAGGATGTCATTGTGCAAATGAATGGGTTGATGTAGAAAGTTTACAAAAGTTAGTTGAATGTTATCAAAAAATACTAAAAGATTTTGCAAGTTATGTGGGGGATAAAAATGATAAATAATAAAAGATTAAATCAAGACAAAATTAGTGAAATTGAAGAAATAACTTCTCGTGGTGAAAATCCGTATCCTTACAGCTACAAAGTTACAGATTATACAAATAATATTCTCAAAAAAGGTGATAAACTTCATCCAGGAGAATCATCTGACGATAAAGCAGGACTTGCTGGGAGAGTTATGGGTATTCGTAAAATGGGAAAAATTGCTTTCTTAGACATTCAAGATAATGAAGGTCAACTTCAAGTTTGTTTGCGAAAAAACGAACTTGGGGAAGATCAGTATCAACAGCTTAAAAGTGTAGGGATTGGTGATTTTATTGGTGTTCAAGGGAACATTGCTCGTACAAGAAGAGGAGAAATAAGTATTAATGCCAACGAATATACAATCTTATCGAGAGCTTTAAGAAATCTTCCTGATAAATTTCATGGACTAAAAGATAAAGGCACTAGATATCGTCAAAGAGAATTAGATTTATTAGTTAATGAAGAAATTAAAGAAGTCTTTAAGAAACGTTCAAAAGCAATAACTTTAATGCGTAATTATTTAGATAGTCAGGGTTTCTTAGAAGTTGAAATACCAACATTACAATCAGTTTATGGTGGAGCATCAGCAAGACCATTCATGACAGAACTAAACGCTTTAGGAACAACATTATATCTCAGCATCTCGCCCGAACTTTATTTGAAAAGATTAATTGTTGGTGGAATTGATAAAAATTATACTATCTGTAAAAATTTTAGGAATGAAGGGATCGATAAAACCCACAATCCGGAATTTACCATGATGGAATGTTATTGGGCTTATGCAGACTATAATGACATGATGGAACTTACGGAAAAAATGTATGAATCTATCTTTAATGAGATTAATGGCAAAACCACCATTGATTATTACGGAAAAGAAATTGATTTTAAAGCGCCTTGGGAAAGAAAAACAATGTATCAATCCATTCAAGAAGCAACTGGGATGAACGTTGCTAATATGACTAAAGAAGAAATTGCTGATCAAATTATTAAAAAGAAACTTGATAAAATCCCCTATATAGCAGATGATGAAACTAGAGGAGAATTAATACAAGAAATTTTTGAACAATATGCTGAAGAATCACTAGTCGGGCCGGTTTTCATTACAGACCATCCTAAGGAAAGCACTCCTCTATGTAAACAACATCGCCAACATTCAGAACTAATTGAGCGATTTGAACCTTTTGTTGTGGGAATGGAAATTGGAAACGCTTATTCAGAATTAAATGATCCTCTTTTGCAAATGAAACTTTTTGAAGAGCAAGCAGAAAGATTAAGGATGGGTGATGAAGAAGCACATCCTTATGATAAAGATTTCTTAAGAGCATTAGAGTATGGAATGCCTCCAACAGGGGGATTAGGTTTAGGAATTGATAGGATGGTAATGTTGTTGACTGAACAATATTCTATCAGAGATGTAATATTGTTTCCTTTTATGCGTCCAGAATGAGTTTAGTTAATCTATTAAGAAAAAAGAAAGATTATAAAGAATATAATGAAGTTAAAGCGTTTGTTGATGTAATTGCCAATTATTTTGATTTCAGCAATAAACCTCGCATTGCAGACTTATGTTGTGGCAACGGGATGCTAGGTTTTCATTTATTGGAACAGAATCTTGTTGATGAAGTTCTTTTTGTTGACAAGTACAAAAGCCGACAATTTCAAGATTTAGATAAAACTTATTCCTCTAATTCAAATAATTATACTTTTCTTGAAAAGGAAATTAGTATGTTAGAACCTATTCCTAGCGAGATTTTTTTATCTATTCATGCCTGTAACACGTTAACAGATAAAATAATGCAATTAAGCTTAGAGCAGGAAAAACCTTTTGCAGTAATGACATGCTGTCATCAACGTTCATTATTAAAGAAATATAAAGAATTAATTCCAAACCATTTACTATTTAGTCTTGGGTTGTCAACTTATTTAGATCTAGCCCGTGCTAAAAAAGTGCGTTCGTCCAATAGAAAATGTTTTATAAGAACAATAAATAGAAACATTACAAAGAGTAATAACATCATAATTTCAGTTAATCAATATTAATTAACAGTTCCAACCAAAAACTCTTCTCTCTTTATTTCTTCAACTAAATGGTTAACCCGGTAATCATTAATAGAAAATTTTCTTTCTAAGTTTTCAATAAAATCGTCTAATTCTCTCATACTTTGAAAAACACATTCAGCAATAAAATGAAACTTATGTCCGGTTTTATAAACATTATTTATTTGTTGATGACAAAGTAAAAATTGTTTCAGTTTATCCCGAAAGTCTTGATCAACATGAATTAATACTTGTGCATGTGTTTTATACCCAAGCTGAAAGAAATCAATTAAAGAAGTATGTTTAATAATAAGAGAGTTTTCTAACTGTTTTAAAGTATCATAAAGTGTAGAAATAGGTAAATTTGTTTTCTTGCTAATAGAAGTAAGTTTATCCCGGGAATTTTCACGAAGATAAGATAGTAATAAAAGCTGTTTGTTTTTTCCGTTCTTTTCTCTCACCCCAATTATTCTCCTCATTCATTTAAACTAAAAGGCGAGAGGCATTAATATAACTTTCTTACATAAAAGCGGACAAATGGCATACATTTAATTGAAAAGAGATATACTTTCCGGACAAATGTCCAACAATTAAGGTTGGATCAATGTTTTTTGTTTCTTGAATCTCTTTTTAGAAATACAATCTTTACGTGCTTCATAGAGAATTGTCATTGTATCTGTTCTTGAAACTCCCCTTATCAATCTAATGTCATCTAAGATTTTGTTCAATTCGTTAATGCTTTTTGCTTTCACTTTAACTAGCAAGTCTCTATCCGGCCCGGTAATTAAGTCAGTCACACTAACATTAGGATGTTTAACAATTTGATTACAAACCTCTTGCTGAGCAATTTTAAGTTCATTAAGAAGATTATAATCTATCGTAACTATGACATAAGCTAAAGTGAAAAAGCCCAGTTTCCTTGCGTTAACTCTAATTGTATATTCTAGGATTACCCCTTCTTTCTCTAATTTCTTCATTCTATTGAGAACAGTCATCACAGGAATCTTTGTTTTACGAGAAATTTCTCGGCAGGACAAACGAGAATTACTATAAAGAGTATTTACAATTTTTATATCTTTATGATCCAATTTAAATTCTTCTGTTTTGTCCATTAATCTTTGATAAATGAAGACAAATATATTAATTTTTCTGTTAAATCTTACAATCGTCCATTTTTATGATTTAATTAACCACAAACCCTTCTCTCTTAACCTCATCAACTAAATAATGGATTTGTTTATCTTCAATGTTGTAATTGTCCTCTAACTTCTCCAAGAAATCATCTAGCTCTTTGATGTTTTTATGTACTGTTTCGATTATAAAGTTCCACTTGTTATTTATTTTGAAGACAGTATTAACGTTTGGGTTAAGATTGAGATGATTCTTTAATTTATCTTTACTATCATTATTTACTTTTAAAAATACTTTAGCACGTGTATGATAACCTAACTTAGAATAATCTAAAAGAACAGTACTTTTTGTTATTAAACCAGTTTGCAACTCTTTCAGCAGATCAAATAATGTTGAGATGGGAATATTGGTTTTTCTACTGATGGTAGTCAGTTTCTCCCGAGAGTTCTCTCTGAGATGTGCTAAGAGTTGCAGGGTTTTTGGATTCATTTTAAACCTAAACAATTATTAGTATTCCTAATAGCTTCATTCACCTCCACTCCAAATCTTCTATTCTTATCTCTAATGTCATTTTTATGCCCAAATAATTTTTTAGAAAATATCCCAATCCTTCTTATGAAAGAAGGACAAAAAAAGATGAGAGGGGCACCCTAATATGCCGGCTTAGTTTCTGGATGAGAAAATCTAAACAAATCAAGTGAGAAAGTACGTCTTAACCAAAGTCTTCCATCCATATTAAAGGGTAAGGACAAGAAATATATAAAACTTACTGCATTTTTTTGCAAAAATGAAAATATTCATTTATTCTCTAATGGTTAAGTTCCAACCACAAACCCTTCTCTCTTAACCTCATCAACTAAATAATGGATTTGTTTATCTTCAATGTTGTATTCTTCTTCTAACTTTTCCAAAAAAGTATCTAATTCTTTGATACTTTTATGGATTGTTTCGATAATAAAATTCCAATTATGATTGACTTTATGTAATGTGTTAACGTTTGGATTTATGTTTAAGTGATTTCTTAACTTTTCTTTATTGACTTTGTTAACTTTTAGAAAAACTAGTGCTTTTGTATGAAATCCTAATTTAGAATAGTCTAAGATAATTGTATTTTTTTTAATAACTTCTTCATTTAATTCTTTCAACAAATCAAATAATGTAGAAATTGGGATATTGGTCCGTTTACTTATACTGGTAAGTTTCTCTCTGGAATTGTTTCTCAGCTCTAAGATTAGCTGGATTTTCTTTGAGTTCATTTACCCCCATAAGAATAGAAAGATAAGAAAAGATATATATTTAACCAATATGTTTTTATATTAGTACATATCTTATATACTTATGGCTTCAAGGAAGATAGTTAAATCGGGAAATACAAGTTACATTGTTTCCCTCCCAATTAATTGGATTAGAAAAAATGATTTAGAAAGCGGGAAAACCATTAGAGTTAACGAGAACGAATCTGGCGACCTAATTATATCCCCCGAAACAAAGAAAATCGTAGAAAAAAAAGAAATTACTACCATAAAGATTGATGGTGAAGAAAGG
>CAZIMI010000038.1:0-9098 GCA_964540325.1 uncultured Methanosarcinales archaeon
TCCCATACTAGTATATCCATAGCTAACTTCAGTTTCTCCATCAGGTGTAACCAAAGTCACTCCAGTTAATGCTGCACGTAGTTCAGGTCCAGCTGCACCAGTAATATTTATTACCAAACCATTTGGTTCTACAATATCATAGTCTGCAGTGTTAGGAGTTGACTGCGTTACTGTAAAAAAATCCGCAGTAGTTGAGTTACCATCTCCACCAGCTCCATCACCACTATATGCTTTTGATATAGGTTGTGCATGATCCAAGAAAGTCCACTCTGAACCATAACTATCTACAAAAGTTATCAGACTACCATCAGAAGCAGTACCACTTCCATCCAAGTCTACAACGATTTGATAATCATCAGACGTTTGAACAGAAGCATTCTGTACTAAGAATGAATAACCACCTAACTTGATTGTAGCAACAGTTTCAGTTGATGTCGCAGTTGTCGCAGAATACTCTAAAGTTTCTCCAGATCCCATATTCTTAAACTTAATTCTCGGACCTGTGTCGTCACTTTTATCTGATCCTTTATACTGTAACAGATAAGATTTAGCTGCACCTGAACTAGAATCCCCACTATTAACAACAAAATAATCGTCTTTATAGATAGGATATACATTAACACCTATGGCAGACTCATTCAGAACCAGTCTCTTTTCATTAGCCCTAGTAGTTGCTAGTTGTGAGTTTTCACCAACACTTAAGTTATATTGCGTATCTGCATAAATTAATGGTAAATCAACTTGATTCCCATCACCATCAAACAGTTGCAATTTGTATTTTCTTGATGAAGAACTTTTTAATCTAATGTCGTGGGTGTCTTGATCTTCTAATCCTAAATACTCAATATCAAAACCACCATTCATTAACACTTCTTTCTCTTCATCTGCAACAGCAATTACATCACTCAACTTTTCCCCTACACCAACAAAGTAATCATCATCAGCAGTCATATTAATTTCAATTGTGCTAATAGAGAATGTAGAGTTGTCATCAGTTCCAGTAATAAAAATAGCAGTACCATCAATATCTTCAGAACCAACTTTTACTTTCTTTGGACTTGCTACAACAGTAACATCTGTATCTTCTAAAACAAGTTTAGAAGCACCAACGAAAAATGTTGCTGAATGTACACCACCGGCATAACTCTGATAAAGTACTTCACTTACACCAACTTCTGTATCATCACTCAAAATATGTGTTTCTCCAACCGATAATTTATTAGTTGATTCACCATTAACTGTAAACTTCGCATTTGTATCATCCACATAAGTTAAAGCAATATCATATTCAGTGTCACCAAGAGTGTAGGTTTGAGATTCTCCTTCCATCAAGGTATCAGTAGTAGCTCCACCCATTAAAGTCAACTTAACACTCGGGTTCCCACCAGGGTTCGCAGTAGTTGTAGTTGATCTTCTTGCTAAAACCACAGTATAATCTTGACCCATAAAAGTTAAATGAGTATTCTCAAAATCATCAAGATAAGTTCCAGTGGTATCTGAAGATCCTGAACTATCAGTAACATCTGATTGTGCGGTAGAAGTAAACTCTAATTTATAACGAGCAATTTGTCTACTACTCTTGAAAAACAAATTATCAGCAGTAACATCATCATCGTTTTCTGTAAACTTTACAATCCGATTCTGATCCTGTCCATCTGTACTTTCAGAGTCAAAAAACAAAAACTGCTGAAAATCATAATCTGCTTCATTTGTTGACCAAGTACCATCTGCTAAAGCACCTAATTCATCTTCACCAATAAAGTTAGAAATATCTTTAAAAGTCTTACCCACAATAGATGATGTGGACGCATTACTATTAGCTAGTTCTAAAAACTTAGCACTAGTTCCAACTCTCCAAGCATCTCCTTCTACTGAAGTAGTAGTAGTAGAGCCTGATGCAACTTTCATACTAGCTGCAATATCGGTCATTGCTAAATTATCTACAGAAGCAGCATTCTCACCTACAACAAAATATCCATCAAATACTCCGTCCTTTACGAACATACCTGGATAATTTCCGAGGTCGGCTGCCATAGCGCCCATAGCTGTTGCACCAAGCATTACTACTCCAGTACCCACAGCGAATAAACGCTTCACCATTCTTTTTATTTTCATTTTATTCAAACACACCTCCGTGTTTTAACATCAAACCTCATCTTCTTTTATTCATCGTCGTATAAAAATTTCGCAAGAAATACACAACATGTGGTACCCCTTTTCGATTTTATAGACGACCTCCTGACGAGATTACGAGTAAAAACCCAAATTTGATTTATAAGTCTTTCGCAAAAATATCCTATTATAATAAGGGGAAAAGAGGTCAAACCGCTCTGCCTTAAAAATTTTTAAGAATTAGGGAGTCATCATTTTAGAATTACAAAAATAAAAGAATAGAACTAAGTTCTATATTAGTGTAAAATAGTAACTTCCGCCGTTAATTGACCAAAAAAACAACGACATCAGCAAATAAAGATAAAAATAAGCTTTAAAGCAAGAAAACTAAGAAAAATAAAGCTCAAAAAGCTTATTATTCAGCCCAGAAATCATTATTCTTTCCTGTTTTGTTGTATCTCGGTTCCGGATAGTTACACAATCATCATCTAAAGTGTCGAAATCCACAGTTATACAGTAATTTACTCCGATTTCGTCTGCTCTAGCATAACGCCTACCAACAGAAGCAGTTTCATCATAGTAGCAAGAATAACAGGTTTTGAGCCGTTGATAGACTTCTTTTGCTTTATTTGTGATTGGTTCTTTGTTTTTAACTAAAGGGAATACCGCACAAAAAAATGGCGAAATTTTAGGAGATAATTTCAAAACAACATTTCCACGTTCTTTATCGTTATGGTAACTGTCAAACATCAAAGATAAAAATGCTCTTCCAACACCTTGAGAAGGTTCAGAAGCAACTACTGGAACAATTTTTTCCTGTGTTTCTTCATCAAAATATTCCATTTTTTTACCAGAATGTTCTTGATGCTGAGTAAGATCAAACTTTCCTCGATCTGCATTCCCATAAATCTCTTTCCAACCCATCGGAAAATTATAATCCAAATCAAAACAAGCTTTGGCGTAATGGGCCAATTCATCTTTAGTATGTTCTCTCACCCTCAAATTTTCTGGATTGATCCCTAAATCTTCAGTAAACCAAAGATATTCTTGCACTAACCAATAAGCATGCCATTTGTTAATATTCAATCCCAATAAATCAGCAACAGACATTTTCCGTTGTTCTTCGCCTTTCTCTTGATTTTCTGCAGTTAGAACATTTAATTCTATGTCCAAAAAATCTTTTATCAAAGGACAATCGTCTGCTTTGCCTGGATGAGTAAAAAATTCAATCTCCATTTGTTCAAATTCTCTTACTCTAAACAAAAATTCTCTTGGTGAAATCTCATTCCGGAAAGCCTTACCCGTTTGGGCAATTCCAAAAGGCAATTTTACTCTTGTTGTATCTAAAACATTCTTGAAATTGGTGAAGATAATTTGTGCTGTTTCACCACGAAGATAAGCAATATTTTCTTCTTCTTCTTTTGGCCCAACAAAAGTTTTGAACATTAAATTAAATTGTGAACACTCCCCGAACTCTTCTGTGCCACATTTGGGACATTTAAGGCCTTTTTCTTTGACAATAGCATTGAAATATTCTAGCGATTTACCTTCCACATTTAGATTGTGTTGTTCTTCAATTAAATGGTCTGCTCTCTGCCTGGAATGACATTTCTTACATTCTATTAATACATCAGCAAAAGAATCCACATGACCAGAAGCTTGCCAAACTTTTTGCGAGGAAACAATTGCTCCATCTATCCCTACAATATCATCTCTATCTTGTACAAACCTTTTCCACCAAGTTTGTTTGATTTTGTTGTTCATCTCAACCCCTAAAGGACCAAAATCAAAAAAACCTGATAAACCACCATAAATCTCTGAATTCGGAAATACAAAACCCTTTTTCTTACAAAAAGTAGCCATTTCTTCAATGTTAATAGTCATATTAGGTTAGATTTCAAAGAAGTTTATTAAAGTTTTTGTATTGGCCCCTTATTATACCCATTTTGTCCAGTGCCACAGCTTCCCTTCCTGCAAAATTTTCCAGTTTCAGAAGTTTCGTTGACCCACTGGTCAAGTTCGGGCAAGATATATAAATAAGTACATCCACTAGGTTTATATGAAAAATTCAATTATTGTTTTTCAAGGAATGAAACTTAGAAGAGAATGGCACAATGATAAATGGTATTTTTCTGTAGTTGATGTTGTTGCTGCCTTAACAGAAAGTGTTGACCCCAAAGATTATTGGTATAGGTTAAAAAAAAGAGAACTTGAATCAAGTAAAATTGAACTATCGACATTTTGTCGACAGTTGAAATTAAGAGCAGCAGATGGTAAATTAAGAGAAACTGACTGTGCCAATACAGAATCAATGCTCAGAATAGTACAATCAATTCCATCCAAGAAAGCTGAACCTTTCAAGAGGTGGTTAGCTAAAGTAGGTTATCAGAGAATACAAGAGATTGAGAATCCTGAACTCGCTCAGAAACGAATGAAAGAATTATATAGGCTAAAAGGCTATTCTGATCAGTGGATTGAAAAGAGAGTAAGAGGAATAGCTATCAGGGACGAACTTACAGATGAATGGAATCAAAGAGGAGTAAAAACAAATAAAGAATATTCCATCTTAACTGCCGAAATTAGCAAAGCCACTTTTGGTTTAACCCCATCAGAATACAAAGAACTCAAAGGATTGAAGAGAGAAAATCTTAGAGACCATATGAATGACTTAGAACTAATCTTCAATATGTTGGGAGAAGCTGCCACTACCGAAATTACAAAAAATAAAGAGGTTCAAGGTTTTAATGAAAGTAAGAAAGCTGCACAGGAAGGCGGTGAGGTTGCAGGAGAAGCAAGAAAAGATTTAGAGAAAAGAAGTGGAAAGAAAATAGTTACAAAAGAAAATTTCTTGGAAAAACCTGAAAAAATTAAGAGATTAGAGAGTAAATAATTCTTTATCTAATTCCATCGAATTCGGGGGAATTAAAACTCCATTTCTTCATCCAATCAACTTCATCAACACTCAAATCCAATTCCTCAGCCAATTCCGAACAATCTCCTCTTCGAAACATCTCTTGGAAATAAGGAATCTGTTGCATAGCAACTTTCTTAGAGGTATGTGTTGCTAATGCCAATTTCTCAGCAATTTCTTTCTTCTTAGCAAACTTCATCTTCGCTTGCCAAATTCTTAACAACCTCATTGTTGGTTTGTAAGAAACAAAATTAGGATTTCTTTCATCTTTCGCTGAAGATATTCCCGCAGTTAGAAGGTTGTTAATGTAAACAATAAATCTCCAATGTTGTTGTTTTCTTATTCTACCTCTGAATTGATCTGCTCTCGCTAAATGTTCATATGCTTTAGCTAACGATTTTGGATCAAGATACTCTTTAGGAAGATTCGCATCCATCCACAGAAAGATTTCATCCATCTTGATATCAAGATCGTTTAATGCAGGTAAAGCATTCGCTACAGATGAAGATTTGAAAATTAATCTTAAAGCATTAATAATCGTGTCAGTTCTTTTTCGATCAGATAATTTAGTAGTATCTTCAAAAACAAAACTTTTGTCTAACGAACTTATTTGTAAATCAATTAACGCTCCCCTTAAATCGCCATCAACCTGTCTGGCTAAAGAGTTGATTGCTTTCTCTTCAAAAGTTATTTTTTCTTTCTTACAGATATCAGTAAGAACATTGGCAATCGTTCTGTATTCTAACTTATGAAACTCAATCATCTGACAAGCTTTTCTTAGCGCTTTAAATTTGGAATCGTAAGGGTCATTTGCCGTTAAGATTACTGGAAATGAAGATTTCTCAACTGCTTTTGTTAACGCTTGAATACAACCTCTATCTTTCACACCAGAAATGTTATCTATTTCATCGATAAGAATCAGTTTTGGTTTAAAGAATAACGACTGCTGCCCTAAAGCAGAACTTAAGAAAGAATTCATGTTCGCTTGATTTCTTAAATCAGATGAATTGATCTCTAACAAATCATAATCCAACTGTTTCGCTAAAGCATAAACTGAACTAGTCTTTCCGTTACCAATTGGACCATAAATCAAAGCAGCTTTCTGTTTCTTTTGTTTATAATTAAGAAGATAATCTTTTAATTCCGCTACAGCTTTCTGCTGCCCAAAAATCTGCGTTTCATTCTCAGGAGCGTATTTGGTGGTGAAAAGAGCCATGGATAGTGGGAGATTTAATTGTTTATATTGTTTGTGGTAATAAAGAAAATTATAATGGAGTCGTAATGACTCTTTCAAGAGTGTCAAAAGTAAGATGCCTCGCCCGCATTGATCTTTGTACCATTACTTTATCACCCTCATCCTCTGTGAAAACAGCCAATTCATACTCATTAATTGCGGAAGTAAAAAGGTGCTTAGATCCTGGCTGATTATCTTTAAATGGTTGGGTAACACCAAGATAATGTATCCCATCAACATGCACCAATGGAGCAGGATAACCCAAAAAATTTGCTAAATAACTTGCAACCCCACCAACATCATCCGAAGTAGGCGGATGATCAAAGGGAATATGTAAAAATTCTCCTCTTCGTACAACCCCAGAATAATCAATTCCATCAGGCAATTTAGTATCCGCCATTCTTGTTTTTAGAGTTAAATGGTTTATATTGTTTTCTGTTTACAGAAATATATATTTTAGAAGAAGAGGGTATATAAAAGTTTCTACCGATAAATCTTGTCGTGATGGTCGTAGTCTTCAAAAGAAACAAAATCGTTTAGTTTGTCATAACTGAAAACTAAAACAAAATGCCCTACATGAACTCTTTTTGAATCTTTCATATCATATCTGAGATTCTTATAATGTTCAATGTCTAATGAACTTACAACTTCCTGAATTTTCTTCATTACTGCTTCATAAGAGTTCTTATCTTTCTTAGACAATTTAACTAACTTTTTATCAAGTTCAGGCTTAATCTCAAAATCACGCATTTTCTATATGTTTCCTTAAGTCATCTACACTTTTGAAACGGATTCCTTTTTGCTTTTTGATTTTCTGAAGTTTGTCCACATATTCCGGTCTCAATTGCGGTTCAAGAAAGTTTTCTTCATATTCCTGGACAACTAAATTAATAGCCTGAGATTTATCATTAAGACCAAACTTAGCTTTTACAATGTTCAATACCCGATTGGCATTTTCTTCAATATTTATTACGGCTTGTACCACATTACATCACATATACACATATATATGCCAAGTATATAAACTTTTTGGTTCTCAAGTTTGATTTTCCAAAAAAACAACTGAAACAAGCAAAAAAACTGTTTTTTTCCGAAAAGTTTAAATATAAAAGAGGTTTTAGTATTAAAATACATTGTAGATTAAACAAAATGGAAGTCGCAATTACTAAAATGTCTGAAAATGGTCAAGTAGTCATACCTGCCGAAGTTAGAAGAGATGCAGGAATAGGTCCAGCAACAAAATTCATTGTATTTAACGAAGGCGGAAATATTTTATTGAAAATGATTCAAAAACAAAAATTAGCTCAAGACATAAAACTGATAGAAAAAATCAAAAAAAGTGAAGAAGAGATTAAAGAAGGAAAGTTTGTAAAAGCAAATACTTCTATGACTAATGAAGAAATTGATGATTTACTTATGACCTAAAATGGAAATTATTTTTTCTGAAGAATTCAAAAAAGAATTTAAGAAAATTAAAGATAAAACCACTAGGTTAAAAATCATTAAACAACTAAAAAAGCTTGCAGAATTACCTGAAGTAGGGAAACCATTAAAATACGACTTAAAGAATCATCGTAGCGTAAGGGTTGCACCGTACAGAATAATTTACAGAATAGAACAAAATAAAATTATTATTAATTGTTTTGACCATCGCAAAGATGTTTATGATAACTAATTAATCCCTCTACCCTAGAAATCTATATAAATCACAATAAAAAACTTTTCTGCTATGAAAAAGGGGCTGACTTATGCAAACGTTTTACTGGTACCTAAAAAAACCCCACTTAGTTCTAGAAGTGAAGCCTGCATAAAAACTAGATTCACTAAAAACATTGGATTAAACGTACCTTTAGTAAGTTCTAACATGGTTACTGTAACTGAACACAAGATGGCAATCGCTATGGCCAGACGCGGAGGGATTGGAGTAATCCATCAATTCGGCACAATTGAAGAGCAAGCAGAAGAAATTAGAAAAGTTAAAAGAAGCACAAGCTATATTATTGATGATCCCATTTCTATCCATAAAGATGCGACTATTGAAGATGCAGTCAATATGATGCAAGAAAAAAGTATCACCAGTATTTTAGTAAAATATCAAGATCAATTAGTAGGAATTTTTACTAAAAGGGATTATTTGTTTGAAAATGATCTAAGAAAACCAATCAGTTTAGTTATGACCCCTAAAGAAAGATTAATTACAGCAGAATATGGGATTGATTTGGAAGAAGCAAAAAAAATTCTTCACGAACATCGGATTGAAAAATTACCATTAATGTCAGACGGAAAAGTTAAAGGTTTAGTAACTACTAAAGATATCAGCCGTTTAGAAAAGTGGTCTCAAGCATGTAGAGATCGAAGAGGCAGGTTAAGAGTTGCTGGTGCTTTAGGCGTTAGAGATTCAATTGAAAGAGCAAGAGCTTTGATTGCAGCCGGAGTAGATGTTCTCGTTTTAGATGTTGCTCATGCGCATTCAAATTTTGTAATTGAAAAATTGAAAGAATTGAAAGCTAACTTTCAAATTGATATTATGATTGGTAATATTGGAACTGCGGAAGCCGCTAAAGATTTAATTGCAGCTGGTGCGGACGGTTTGAAAGTAGGTATTGGCCCGTCAAAAGTTTGCAGTACAAGAATCATTTCCGGAGCGGGAATGCCGCAATTAACCGCAATCATGGATGTTGTTTCTGTTGCTAAAGAATATAACATTCCCGTTTGTGCTGATGGCGGGATGAAATATCCAGGAGATGTCTCTAAAGCAATCGCTGCCGGTGCTTCAACAATTTATTCAGGCAGTTTCTTTGCCGGTACTAAAGAGGCTCCAGGAATGATTATCCTAAAAGA
>CAZIMI010000039.1:0-9074 GCA_964540325.1 uncultured Methanosarcinales archaeon
CAACCTAAAGTGGAGGTATTGCGCCTTTATTCCGGATAATGGTGATATAATCTGGATAATCAAAGTTACACCTTTCAATTCTCGTGGACCACAGTTCTAACTCCCCTTTCTGGCCATATGCTGAAAAACCACGAGACTTATAAAAATCTTTAGTCTGTATGTTCTTCTTACTAGGGATATATTCGCCGATTAAACTTTTTACCCCTAACTCTTTAGTTTTATTAATAATATGAATCAACAATGCTTCTTCAATAGATCTTCCCAAAATACGACAGCTCATCAGGAAAGTATCGATATAAGCTTCTTCGTTTATTATTCTCAAAATAGCCACGCCCACAACTCCATTATCGCCTAGTTTGTCCTTAGACTTTATAGAACAAACATAATAATCAGAAGATTCCGTCATCTTCTTGATATCTGTTTCAGTATATCTTCTGGTAGTTAGATTAAATTGATTGGTTCTATTAGTCAGTTGAGATATTCTCGGAATAGTAAAGCTTTCTGCAGGTTTAATTTCTACCTGCATCTCTAAACTTCTTAAAAAGTCTTTATGATCGGCGAATGTACTTTTAAACTCCCGCCGTTGTCTCTCTTCAGCATATAATCTTCCACGAGATTTGTCTTCAGCTGTGAGCTGTAAAGAATTAAAAATATCAAGTTCCATCAAAGTTTTTGGATATAATGAGAAATCTTCAGGAAGATCAACTACTGTAACTTCTGGCAAAATAGACTTAACCAACATACGATTAAGTTTATCGTCATCAATAAAAACCATACTATCCGTTCCAATGTTTAGTTCGGCAGCAATTTCTTTAATATTTGTTGCCTTATCCTGCCAATTAATTCTCATAGCAGAGAAATGCTCTTCTCTAAGAACCATATCAGGGTGTTTTCTTAAAACCTCTAAGGCATCACCAGGATTATTTTTACTGTTAATTGCAAGAACGATACCTTTATGGAAAAGAGAAAGTATCAGTCTTTGAAATTCGAGGAAAGTATTTCCAGGAGGAGTGGGCCCTAATTTAATGTTATCAATTCCATCTTCACCAATTATCCCTCCCCAAAGAGTATTATCTAAGTCCAACACTAAACATTTCTTTGGTTTAATCTTAATAGTGCGGATATATTTCCAATAATACTCAGCTAAAGCAGGAAAAAGATCATGGTGCAGTTTCATATCTGCAAGAAAATAAAGTCTAGGGTCGTAACTATTCTCTTTACCTTTATTACTAAGAAACAAATCATAATCAAGAACAACAACATTTTCATTTTTTCTAAAAGAACTTTCCAACTTTTGATTTACTTGACGTACAAATTCTCTTAAACCCATCTCATCTTTATTATCAATTATGCCTAAAGGCGAGTAAGAAGGAACTTCAAAATTATGTAATAAACAAAAAGTGTCATCATTTCTTTTTAGAAAATTATTAATTAGTTGATACAGATAATTGATTTTTTCATTTATAATCATTTCTTTTTCATCTTTACTTTTCCCAACAAAATCTAAGTAATCAGGAAAATAAGATTTAAAGTCAAGAAAATAAAAAAACATATCTGGATTAAATGAAGAAAAAAGGCTGTCTGGGTTACCCAATTCTTGTGCACCAAGATTATAAGAGGTATAAAGTTTAACATCAACGGGAAGATTATTCTTAGTACAAACATTTTCCAATTGAGAAGGAAAATTGTTCAAGGTAAAACTTGACAAAATAGCAATCTTAGTTTTTACTTTATCGGAATTTATGATAGGGCCATTATTTTCATTAAGTTTATTATCATTGACATAATTAATATTTTCCACTTTCAAGTTCCTCCGACTTGGTAATTAAAGCAACGGCAGTTGCAAAATCTTCTGTATGCGACAAACTAATATTAATATAAAAATTGTTAAAGCCATCTTTTCTAATTCTAACCATGGGGACTTTTTCTTGATCATAAATATCTATATCTCGAAAAGACAGAGATAAAGACAAAGTTGAAGATAAATTACTGAAAGCCTTAATAATAGATTCTTTAGCAGCAAACCTGGCAGTAAATGATTGATAGGGGTTTGGTTTTCCCAAACAAGTTTTAATTTCCTGTTCTGAAAAGATGTTCTGGTAAAATTCCGGATTTGAATCATAAGAATGTTCCAAGAATCTTTTAACAGATTCAATATCCGTACCTAAACCAATAACTTTATTGAGGTTCATTCTATTCATTCTCCTTAATCTCTGATTCTTTAATATCTGCCCCATTAACATTTGTTCCATCAGCATCATATTTTTTTATATTAGCAACATTAATATCTGTCTCTTTAACATAAAATATTCTTTTATTATCTCCCTCACCAAGAAAATGGGTTTCTTTAAATCCAAAATATTGGTAAAGTTGTCTAGCAACTTTATTATTTTCTTTAACTTCTAAAGAATATCTACTAATACCTAGCTGGGCATATTTTTGGTCAACCATTTTCATTAGATTCAAAGCGATGTAAAGATTCCGGCATTCTGGATTAACAAAAAAAAGAATAAACTCTTCTTTAACATTAGCTTTCTTTGTCCCTGACGGATAAAGTTTTTTAAGTTGAAATATTTTTTTTAATAGACCGATTGCAAAAACAGGATTAAATAAAAGTAAACGATGAAGTTTGTCGATGTTCTTGCTGGCAACTGCCGCTCCAACTATTTTATTATTTTCGTCCAAAGCGACAAAACCAAAACAATTGCCACTGCTTAAACCAAGATGGTAAAAGATCTGCGCATATTTTTCACCCAAACTGTGAATTAAACCATCCTGTAATGATTCGAGATGTAATAAAGCAATCTCTTTTGTATCATCCTTATTAATGGACCGATACTTTATTTCCGCCATATTATTTTCCACCAAATCTAAGTTTTAAGATTCTTTTAAAATAAATCCAACCAAACCCTAGCAAAGTCATTAAATTTCCAGCAGTTTTTGACTCACCCTTCAAGCGATCAATAAAAGAGTAAGGCACTTCTTTAATTTTAAACCCTTTCTTTTTAGCATGGTAAAGAAAAGCGATACAATATTCTCCATAAATAGAATTTGGTAAAGGTAGTCTCTCAAAAACTTCTCTTCTAACTGCGACATAACCACTAGTATAATCAAGAACATTAAAAGCAAGATTAAAACTTAAAAATAAAGTTGCCGTCAGATTAATCATCTTACTAGTAAGTAACCTCAATTTTGGACGGAGATCCTTACCCCCCTTAACATAACGGGAAGCTAAACTAATATCATACCCGTAATTTTTTAATGGTTCTAATAAGGAAAGAATTGTTTCCGGAGGCATGGATTGATCAGCATCCATCCAGACAATATATTTCCCTTGAGATTCATGGATTCCCCTTCTTAAAGCAGTATTCAACCCTCTTTCATCTATTCTTCTAATCACTCGTACATTTTTATCATTTAATTCACAAGCTTTTTTCCAAGTACCATCTGGGCTATCATCATCAACCACAATGATTTCGTAAGAATAATCTTTTAAAGCCACACTAATCCGATTTATTAATTGAGAAATGTTACTAACTTCATTATAGGTGGGTAAAACTACAGAAACCAAAACATCACTTTTTTCCATTTCCATTAATAAAGATATTAAATCTTTTATTTTATATACTTTTTGGAAGAGTGATTAATATATTAAGGTTAATGTATCATAAGTTTTTAAAGTAGTTTTGTTTCATTTAAGTTAAAAATGGAAGAATTGAGAAAGAAAATTAGGTCAAAAAGGGATTCTATGGGAAACGAGGAAGTTATACATAAGAATTATCTAATTATTGAAAATATCAGAAAGTTTCATTTGTTTATAAACGCAAAAAAACTGATGTTCTATTATCCGAAGGGAAATGAAGTTGATTTAAGAAAAATATTAAAAAAATCATTAAATGAAAACAAAAAAGTAATTCTTCCGAAAACAAATAAAGACAATTTTTCCATGACAATTCATAAGATTGATAATTTAAGTGAAGATTTAGAGAAAGGCGCATTCGAAATCATGGAACCAAAGAAAGATTGTTTAGAAATTAATAAAGAAGATATTGACATTGTTTTTGTTCCTGGAGTTGCTTTTGACTTAGCTGGAAATAGATTAGGGCATGGTTTAGGATATTACGACCGATTTCTTGAAGATTTAAATGGGATTAAAGTGGGGATTGCTTACGATTTCCAGATAGTTGATTCCATAAAGGTTAAAAGCCATGATATGCCAATGGATTATGTTATAACAGAAAAGAGGGTTATTAAAACTAATCAAAAACAAAATAAGATGGGACAATTATTATCAGGAAAAGAAGTATCTGAGAAGATACTAATGGGACTTAAAGAAAAAGTAGAAAAGCTAGAAGATAAACCAACTTTAGCGATTGTTTCTATAGGAGAAGATTCTGCATCTAAAATTTATATCAAAAAGAAACTTAAAACTGCTGAAAAAATTGGAGTAAAAGCGCGACATTATAAGTTAAATGAGGAAACAGAAGAAGATGAATTGTTAGGTTTGATTGAGAAGCTAAATAATGACGAGAATGTTGATGGATTTATTGTTCAATTACCTTTACCAAAACAAATTAATGAAAATAAAGTGATTGATAGCATTAATCCAAAAAAAGATGTAGATGGTTTTCATGCAATAAATATGGGTAAAATATTTTTAGGGTTATCTGATGAAGAGAAAGATATGATTCCAGCCACGCCTTACGGGATAATGAAGATTATTGAACATTATAATCTCGATTTAGAAGGGAAAAAAGCAGTAGTTATTGGAAGAAGTAATATTGTGGGAAAACCAATTACTCAATTATTGTTAATGAAGAATGCTACTGTAACTATGGTCCATAGTAGAACTAAAGATGTTGCTGAACATACTAAAGCTGCAGACATAATTGTTGTTGCAGTAGGTAAAGAAAAATTACTCACTTCAGAAATGATTAAAGAAGGAGCAATAATCATTGATGTGGGTATGAACCAAACCGAAGAGGGTAAAATAGTTGGTGATGTTGACTTTGAGAATGTTAAAGAAAGAGCTTCGTTCATTACTCCTGTTCCAGGAGGAATAGGCCCTATGACTGTTACGATGTTACTTTACAATCTCGTAAAAGCCCACAATAACAATGAAGAAAGTATCTAATGAAAAAGCTAAATATTTATAACCAATTCAGATTGATTATGTGAATTATTAAAGAGTGAAACCTATGAAAATAATTATTTCCATACCAGCATATAATGAAGAGAAAACATTACCTCGAGTATTAGAAGAGATTAGAGAAGTGATGAATAGTACGAATTATAAATACGAATTCTTGATCCTTAATGACGGTTCAAAAGATAAAACAGTAGAAGTGGCCGAGAAACAAGGAGCAATAGTAGTTTCTAACAGTAGAAATTTGGGTTTAGCGGAAACTTTCAAAAGAGAAATGCAAGAGTGCCTAAATAGAAACGCAGAGATTATAATTCATACTGATGCCGATGGACAATATCATCCTCAACACATTCCGGAATTGATTAAGAAAGTTGAAGAGGGCCACGATTTAGTTTTAGGAAGTAGATTTAAAAGAAATATTAAGCACATGCCCTTTCTAAAAAAGATTGGAAATCTAGCTTTTGCTAAAGTGATTAGTTCATTAACAAAAGTTAAAATAACAGATTCAACTACTGGTTATCGTGCATTTACAGCAGAAGTCGCCAGAGATATAAATTATATTAACACTTTTACATATACACAAGAACAAATAATTAAAGCGGCCAAACAAGGTTTTAAAATTTGTGAGGTTCCAATTATCTGTAGAAAAACTAGAGAAAGCAGATTGTTTAAAAATCCATTTCAGTATGCAATTAAAGCTTGGATAAATATATTTAGAATTTATCGAGATTACCAACCTTTAAAGTTTTTTGGGCAAATTGGGGGGATATTTTTTCTATTGGGATTTCTGTTAGGCATTTACATTACCACTACATTTATTCTTACAGGTGTTGTTGGTGGAATTCCAAGAGTGATTTTAAGTATGCTTTTAATGTTGACGGGAATTCAAATAATTTTATTTGGATTTTTTGCTGATATGCTGCATAAGTAAAAATTAATTAATATAATATCCGATGAGGGGAAAATGAGAAAAAACATTTTACAAAATTTTACTCTGATGATTATTTCTTTGTTAGTATTTTTCATGCTCCTAGAGTTAACCGTAAGAGTTCTGGATATGACTCCTGCTTATGGTTATCCAGATAATATGTACCAAAAAGATAATCTGCTTGATTATAGGCTGACCCCAAATCAAGAAGGATTTGTAGTTAAACAAGAATTTAAAACCCATTTTCATACAAACTCAAAAGGGATGCATGATATTGAATATGAAGAAAAGAAAAAAGAAGATTACAGAATTCTTGCTCTGGGAGATTCTTTTACTTGGGGAGCTTATGGAACAGAATTAAATAAAACTTACCTCAAAATATTAGAAACAAAAATGAACCAAAATAGTAAGGAGATAAATTTTCAGGTTATGAACGCTGGCGTTCCAGGATATGGACCTGATCAAGAATATTTATATTTAAAACATTATGGTTCTGAACTTGAACCAAATATGATCTTACTTAACTTTTATGTGAATAATGACTTTCAAGATAGTGTCACTATGAATGAAATGACTGTTAATGAAAAAGGTCAGTTAATTACTAAAAAGACTGTTACTACCCGTTTAGAAAAGTCTCGTAACTTTATGTTAAAGAATTCTCATGCTTATCGACTGTTAGAAGGAGGAGCAATAAATTTATTTAGTAAATTCATTGGCAAAAATATTGTTGCGAGAATTACTAATTGGGAGGGGATTAAAGACTTGTATTTGGTTCAGCCTACTTCCAAGATTGATAAACAAGTAACGGCAACATTAAAATTCCTAAAAGAAATGAAAGATTATGCTCAAAAGAATAACCTGGATTTTGTAGTGGTAATCATTCCCGCCAAGTATCAAGTTGACAATCATCTTCAAAAAGATTTTATTAAAGAAAATAAGCTTATTGAGGGAGAGTATGAGTTAGAAAAGCCACAAAAAATCATCACAAAGTGGGGCAAAACTAATAAAATAAAAATTATTGATCTTTTACCTGTTCTTAAAGAAAAAACAATTGATAATGATTTTTATTGGCGTTTAAACCCACATTTTAATCAAAAAGGAAACAAAGAAGTAGCAAAAATAATTTATGATAAACTGGTAACAGAAGAATGGTTTATTGATAAACTTGCTAAAAATAATGATAAACAAGAGATAATAGCCCTCTTTGAATGGAAATTTATGAAGAACTAGATAAAAAAATATCTTTAATTGTGATTATGAGAATGCATTATTTGGCAGTAGAGGAGAGAAAATACTTTCATTAAATGAAAAGAAATTAATATTTATTTTCTTTAATTTTTATTGATTTTAATTCTTGTTGATTTTTAAGAGGGATAAAACCAGTTGTTTGTCCTCTTTTCTTATTTCTCCAAATACAAACAACAATACTAAATATAATATTAATAATAAAAAAATAGAGATTACAAAGTAATTCCCGGGTAGTTTCCAATATAAAGAAACCAAATAAATAATCAAAGAAGCAATAGTGATATTAAGAAATGAGCCAAAATTAATTAATGTTTTGAATTTATGATAAACATAAACAGAAATGACAATCAAGCTTAACAAGGCAGTTAAGGTCATTGCCATGGCCGCTCCAGACAGACCATATTTTGGGATTAAAGTGATGTTCAATAACCAAGCAAGACCTGCTGCTAGAAAAGCAAACAACATTGCCAGGTTGGGCTTATTGACTCCTTGAAGAAAAGAGCATTGGGTCATAAAAAAAGCGAGGAAAGTAAAACCAAAAACTAAAATGCTTAGCGGAGCGGCCGCTTCGATGAACTGAGAAGAATAAATCAAAGAAATTATTTGTTTTGCATGAGTACTGATGATAATTGTTAAAGGGAAGAGAATTATCATTGAATAACGCATAGATTGATTGATATACCTCTTAATCAAACTAAAATCACTATTAGCAAAAGCTGCAGAAATAGAAGGAAGCATGGTCATTGGCAAAGCAGCAAATAAAGAATGAGTCACTCTAGATAAAGTTACAGCCGAGGTATAAAAACCAGTAAGGGTATTACTTATTAAAATACTCTTAACTGACAAAAGACCCATTTCCATAGTTAAAGTAATTAAAAGATAAAAGAAAGTAATTGGTAAAGAAAACTTGATCAGGGCCCATTTATCAAAAGGGTTGTGGAGTTCTAGTTTATTCTTTTGAGTCGTTTGAATTGGTTGTGTCGCTTGACTCTTTTGGGTTGTTTGAGTTCCATGAACTTCATGATCCTCTTTATTGATTCTTTTCTTAGAAAAACGTCTCTTAATAATGATAGAAGCGAAAGCAAAAGCCACCAATGGAGCAAGCACATAAGCAAATACTGCACCTAAAATTCCAAACCCAAAATATACCAAAATAAAAACAAGAACTACTTTCAATAAAGAATGGATGATCTCAGCGATAGCTTGATAACGAAATAAACGAACTCCATTAAGAAAACCTTTGGTGGCGATAGCATACAAACCTAAGGTTAAAGTAATAAAAGAGGATAAAAATATTATTTCTTTCAGAGCAGGATCATGAAACATTTGGGCAATAAATCCTGAAAAAAAGAAGTAAAAGAGGATACAGATAGTAATAAAGAATAACTGTATTTTCAGCCCCTGGCGATAAATCTCTCTAGCTTTATCTTTCTGTTCAGAGATATACTTGGATACGGCCGGGTTCATTCCAATAATAAAGACCATTTTAGTAATCAGAGTCAAAGAAAGAATAAAACCAAAATCACCATATGCTGCTGGGCCTAAAGACCGAGCTAAACCAACATGAATTAAGTAGCCAGAAAGAATTACAGTTAACTGGGCCACCATTAAATATACTGTACCTTTAGCAACCTTATTTTTTACTGAACTCACCCATTTTAATCTTTAATCTTGACTTATAAACTTTAGCAAACAAATGTATAGTACCGAATTCGGTTAACATCGATCAATCCATTCTAGTATAGAAAATTC
>CAZIMI010000040.1:0-8990 GCA_964540325.1 uncultured Methanosarcinales archaeon
TACTAAAGAAGGTTTTGTCTATGTGCTAGAAGGAAAAGGAACTTTTGTTTTAAATGGAGAAGAGATTGCAATGCTTCCAGGAAAAATAATCTTCATGGACAAAAATGCACCGCATTCTTTAAAAGCAGAAGAGAATACTAGTTTCTTGTTAAGTTTGTATCAATAAGAATTAAAAAGGAATCCAGATTCTAAGTAACAAATAACCAACTAAGAGCTGTGATTAAGCTTGGATGGTCCCAGATGAGCTTTGTGGAGTTACGCCCACCTTAGTTGTATTTAATATAACACTGGTCTTTTGGAGAATCAGAGGGGTTCATCATTATAATCCCTGCTTCTGTAGCTTTTCTTAGAATGTGTATTGCTGCAAGAACATAAGTCCCTTTGCGAGGCATTAACATTTGACATTCACGAATATCAATGTCTTCTTTTTGTGTACTTGAACTCATTACTTCAACAATATCGGAAGCTTCGTATATAAAAGCGTCAACTTCGCTTAAGTCAGGGTTTCTTTGTCGTGCATGTGCAACAATCCTAACAATTCTTCCAATATCTAAAGTATCACCAAAAGAATCTTTAACAACTTGCCTACCAGTATCAGTTAAATTTCTATCCAAACTAGGGACTATCAAATCCCGTTGATCTAAACCATGTAAATATTTAAGATAAACCTGGGTTCTTGAATCCTGATAATCTAATTTAGCAATATTCCCTTGGGACATAATTAAAAAGCACCTCACTAATTATATAAAGATTATGAATTAAA
This sequence comes from uncultured Methanosarcinales archaeon, assembly GCA_964540325.1. Lineage (GTDB taxonomy): Archaea > Nanobdellota > Nanobdellia > Woesearchaeales > GW2011-AR9 > JABJOX01. The sequence goes on from CAZIMI010000040.1 coordinate 764, forward strand.
ACTCAGTCAACTTCTTCTCCGAAGAATAATTGATAATAGTTGTATTACCTTCCAACCCAGTAACTTTCTCTGTAGAAATAAATCTGCCGTCAGTTAATTTATTAATCCGTCTCTGAAAACTCTTATAACTCATCTCGCCGCCTTTCTTACCATAAGCAGTAAAAACATCGCCAATTTTCTTACCGGAATTTTCTTTCACCAAATTTAAAATTAAAAGTAAATCTGCATCTAATCCTTCTTTTGGTTTTATATGAAATTCGTCTGCTTTTCTTATTGCTTCTGCTACATGAGCTAAACTAATCTTGCGTGAACTTCTTTCCTCTGCTAAATTACCTGCTTCTTTCATTAAATATAATCCAACCCTTACATCTTGAACAGAGGTACATTTCTCAACAATTTCAATAAAAGCTTCGTCATCCCAACAATTTTGAACAAAAGCATACTCTCTTCTTTGTTTTAGAATTCCGGCAACCTCTGTCTCACTATAAGCAGGAAAACTATTGAACTCAGGATTCAATCTGCTTCTAATCCTTTCATCCATTTCTGAATAACTGTCCCGATAATTTGTTAACATGATGATTGATTTCCTGTAAATATCTTCCAAGATTGTGTACAAGAAATCTGTATCCTCTAGCTTATCAATTTCGTCAAAAACAAAAACTACAGACTTTTTATTTAATTTATCTTTAATCAATGTAAATAGTTCAGAAGTTTTTTTATTTTGTAAAAACTTAAAACCCAAGTCATCACAAATTTTTGAATAAATTTTGAAAGTTGTGTTCTCTTTCCAGCAATTGATGTAGATTGGAACAACTTCATCAGTTTCTTCTTCCAATTCTCTTAAAACATGTTTACAGGCAGTAGTCTTTCCTACTCCTGGAACTCCATAAACAAACAGGTTTCTACCATTATGTCCTTGTAATAGTGGTCTAATAGCAATAGCAAACTGTTTCTGTTCAGTTTCCCGATACTTCATAATCTTAGGCTGAAAATCATAATCTAGAACAACTGTATCCCTAAATAAAGTTTCACCACTTTTCAACATCTCTTTAAACATCGACATAAAATAACTAAAATGGGAAGTTATTTATATTAATTGTGTAATTCTACATACATTAAAAAGGTGATTTAGTTGGATTTACATAAAAGGACCATATTAAAAACTATTACTTGGCGGTTTGCAGCAGTTATTATCACAGTTTTAGGAGTTTACATTTTTAACCATTCCTGGAAAATGTCTGTTACTGCAGGAATTATTATCAATATCATTAAAACTATTCTTTACTATATCCATGAACGGATTTGGGCTTCTGTTCATTGGCAATATATTAAGAAACATGAAACCCACTTAAGGACCTTTGTTAAAACATTTTCCTGGAAAATAATTACTGTTATTGTAACTTCAGCGGTGATGCTCTTTTATGTCAATTGGAAGATTGCCCTGATTTCTGGGTTTAGTATTAATTTTGTGAAAGCAATTTTCTATTACGGGCATGAAAGGATCTGGAACTCAATTAGGTATGGTAAAAAAAATCATAAAGAGTCAACATAATTTCTATAAAACCTATCTTGCATATAAACATCTAAAGCGATTCCTGCCGCAACCATACTTGCTGAGATTGGTAAAATCTTTAATTTACTTGTAATCCCCTGCAAATCAGGGATCTTTTCCACATGTTCAAAATGTTCTAATTGTTCAAATATTCCAGGATAATATGGAACAGTATCCGAAACAACTATCTTATCGATATGTTCATGTTTTAATCTTCTTAAATCAGGAGTTCTAATATGTGTTAAATACAAATGAAATTCAGCATTAAATTTAGTGCCATGACCTTCAGGAAATTCTTTTAAAAATTCATTTGGCTCTTCAAAAGAAGTAACATAATCTTGATATTTTTCTTCACGACTCTTTTTATCATCAGGAGCAAAACAATCAGCGTTTATCCCTCGATTATAAATATCAACTTCTTCCTTCCTGGCAGCGGCCTCAATATTTGCTGTATTCCCACTATTAAGCTTATCGTCAAGATTAACTATCGTAAAAGTAACATTCTCTTCTTTAGGATCAATATTTTCAGAGCCTAAACATTTAGTTAGTCTATCCAAATAATCGTTAAGAGAAATTCCTCCTGATCGTTCTGATTCTCCTTCATCAGAGCGGGATTTTTCTGAAGTCACCAAATAAAGTCCCCGACACTTAGCAACCTCTGTTGTAACATCTAAAGCACCCTGATCAGAACAGTCAACAACAATTAACTGTTTTGCTAAATCATACGGCAGATCATTCCCATATTGTTGTCCTAAAATCAAATTGCCAATAAGTTCATCATAAGAATGAAAATCTTCAAAACCCAATCGTAAACCATTAAAAATTCTTTCTAAATTAATTGTTTCACCGTTAATAGTGGTGTAAGATTGAGGATTAACATTAACTACATCCATTTCAGGCAAACCAAAAACATCTGCGTGAGCATGTTCTAAAACATCTTTAGGTGCATGAAGATGCATAGCTATCCAGCCGTCAATACCATGTAAACGATAATTTAGAATTGTACTTCTTAACGCATTAGCTTCTTCTAAACCTAATTCACTATACTTTTTAGAATTATGATTCCATTCATAACTAGATTTGGGAGTTACTAACCTTACCACTCTTGGATCAAATCTGCTGGCAATATCTGCAAGGCCGATTACTTTCCGAATATTTACATCTGGAACTGATCGAATAGCAGCATATTTCCTTTCACCGCCAACATCAACATATTTCCCAAATTTTGCAATAAGTTCTTTTAAATCTGCAACCTTTCCAGACAATTCATCATTACCTAAATCTTCAACAGATTCATCAAGTTCTCCCAGCCTAGTTTCAAAATCCTTAGCCCAAAACTCTAAATCATCATCATATATTCTTGTAAATTGAGTAATGTAAACTAAGGAATCAGTAAAAAGTTTTCTTGCTGTTTCTGTAGTGAATTTAGAACTAACTTCATTATCTCTATAACGAAAAGCGCCTTTAATAATTTTCCCTTCTTTCAAAGGATTTACCTCTTCCTCAAGAGGAAGTTCAGATTCAATTTCATATCTCTCCTTAAGAATTTTTTGCACATTTTCAGCAAAAGGCCTAGAAGTTCTTCCAAAACCAAGTAAAACAACTTTTCTTTCCTGAATTTCTGAAACCATTAACAAGAAAAAGAAAAATTAATTTGTATTTAAACAATTATATTCTAGATTTGCTATGTTAGAGACTATCCTTGAACAATTGTTCCTTTAAAACCATGAAAATCATCAGACAAAACTTTCTCTAACTGTGATTCTTGACAAATGTAAAGAGTAATGAAAGAATTTTCTAATCCCAGTTTAGCTGCTAATGGATCTAAAGGAGTGTTTAGTCTTGGCACCCATTCTGTGCCAACTAAATCTACCATCTTTTGCCAAGTCGCTTCTGGAAGATCTTCTGCTTCCGCTAATCTTTGATTTCTTTCTTCTTTAGACATATCTTTAACTTCTAATGGAGACAAATCTTTAACAACTTCAAAATCACTGATTTTGACAACTTTCTCTGCACCGTAAGTAACTGCTAAAGTCATTGTCACATAATCAGTACTGTTTCCAGGTTTCCAGCCACCAGCAAAATAAATTCTATAACCAGAAATTTTCTTTGTTGGATCTTTGATAACATCTGGACAAACTTTTTCTATTCCAGAATTTTGGAATCTTTTAAGAACATACTCAGCATTTTCCCAAGTTGCTTCTATCCCTAACCAATCTTTTCGTTCATTATCAGCATTAGGTTCTTCACTTTGTTTCTTTCCAGCTAAAGCACCGCCACCAATAATGATCATAAATTCCTGACTAGAATACTTTTTAGTTAGTTCAATTAAATCGTCAATAAATTTGTCGTCATGGGTGTCAGGAGTTGGACTAACTCTTGATCCGCCATATTTGATTATATTCATAAACTAAGAGAAAAAGAATTTATTTATTAATGTTGTGTAAAAAAAAGAAAAAGTTATTTCAGCTCAATTACATAAGTCGGCCCTTTCTCTCCCCTTTTATTAACCCAGGCAACTTCCACTTTATCATCGGCTAAAGCTTCTAGACCAATACAGTCATGGTACATCAAATCATGTTTATCGAAACGAGAATCATGTTGATCCCTAGTAACTATTTTATTTGTTACTATTTCTTTAATCTCTTCTTCACCAAGATAGTATACTACTGCCCATTCAGTTGTTCCAACACCGCCACCATATCCGTTCCAGTAGCGTGCTTCCCATTTAGCTGCAACTACTTTATGTTCACCTATTTCTAAGTATTCTACGTCAGTAGGATGTTCATTGTAACGGCCCCCACCATTTCCTTGAGAAACAGGTTTTAACATTTCTCCAACTCCAGGCAGATGTTCCTCTGCTTCAGCCATTTTTTCTTCTAACCCATTTATAATTCCTTTCATTTTTATGTCCCCCTTAACAAATTAAATTCTCTTCACTAACAATAACTTGCCGAAATATCCGATAAGGCACTTTGCCTTCGTTCAAAATACGTAATTCTGCTCTCGACCAATCTTCCAAAAGCTCTTCCCAACTACCGTAAGTCTTAACCTCTTCACTTCCAGCATAGAGCAAAGCTTTTGCCCCGGTTTCCAGGAACCGTTCTTGAAAATAATCTTTGTTCAATCTCTGTAATGAAAGACCGCAAAGTTCTCTCTCTATTGGGCTCTTTTTCACATATTCACGAATTCCAATTGGTTCAGTTAGTTGTTCTGTCATTTTTATTCATCCCAAAATCTAATCTTTTCTTTTCTCTCCCAAGCAGAGTTATGTTCCCAAGTTTTTCTCCAAGATCTTATAGGGCTCTTCCTCTTTTTATGGTGAACATCCTGAATTTCATTAACAAATCCGTCACCATTTGTATCCATTTTAATTAAAGATAAAAAACCGTCAGAACTATATTCATACCATTCACTATCGTAATTACTATAACAACGGCAATCATCTTTTCTGTGGTAACAAGGACGACTTTCACAAACATAAATTGGCGGTTTATCTTTCTCGTAAGCTCTAATGTTTCTTTTTAGTTTCTCACCTTTATTGCTGTCTCTAGTTCTCCTAATTATCCGTCCTTTTTTGTCATACTCACATTTTTCCCAAGAGATAGGCATTCCGCCCATACCATACATCATACTCTCTACTAGATTGTTCCGAGAATTATACTTGTACTCTTTCTTCCATTCCATAATAACTCCATCAAGAGAGATATCGGAATTTATTTTACGATTCTCACCCTCTTTAATCAAGTTGCCACGGGAATCAAATATTCGGTAATTAATTTTATCTGAAGTTACAACCTTCATTTTAACAAGATTATTTTTAGAATCATATTCATTCTCTCTTATTTGTTGAGGATTTTTAGGAACATTATCTAACACGTAACCTTCGCTTTCTCTGATTAACTTTCCAGAACGATTATATTTATAATTATGAACATACAATTTTCTACCAGGACCATATGGACTGAAGTCTGTATCACCTACAATATTTCTTCCAGGAACTTCCGGACTAAGATCAATAGTTTCTTTAACCAGTTTCCCCAAATCATTATATTCTCTTGTCCTCAAGTCAGTAGTAATTTCTTTATCAATCCCTAACACGTCTAAAATTTTTTTATTAGTCCCAATTACTTTTGAAGATTTATATTTTATTGGTCTCCCAAAATCGTCATATTCAACAACTATCTGAAAAGAATATTTCACTTTATTACTCCCAATTGTACGAGAACTTAACTTATTGGGTTCCACTATAGTTCTGACGGGAACACCTTCATTACTATACATCCGGGTTACAATCTCCCTAATACGACCTTTATGGTCACAGCGAGATTCTTTGATTACTTTATATTTACCAAGACCGTATTTAAATATTTGGGTTGTATCTTTTTCAGAACCAGAACACATCAAAACGTCTTCTTCGCCACAACCCTCAAGCAATCCACCCAAAGCTAGCGATACAATTCCGGTTCCTAATTTTCCCAGAAAACTTCTCCTGCTCATTTCTTTCTCTGTTTTTTCTTCTAATTTCGTCATTTTGTCATACCACTCTAACTTATCAAATCAATTAATTTTCCTACTCCGTAACCCAACACATAACCAATAACCAACTCGCCACCACAAATAGCCGCACCAATTACCGGAGAAGCAGGAATCCCTTCTAATTCCTCACGTGACGGATAGGCTCTATTAGCACTTACATGCATAAAAGCGGCCCATTTAGAAAACGTCGCTAATGATGCTCCTGCAAGAACGTAATCCAAAGTTGAGTCCATATCATATGGAATGCCCAAACCAGTCATTAATCCACGATATCCGCCATACCCAAGAGTATAAAGATCAGTCACTAGTCCAGCCATAACAAGTTTATCTTCTAGTTTATCTTCTAATTCATCCATCTTAATTACTCCATTTTCTTCTTCAAAGTGTAACAACTTTTCTTACCAGTAGGTTCAGTGTACATTGGTTTACAGACTACTTCTCTTTCCAGTTCATCTTTACAATAGATTGTTGGAGTTCCATGATCCATCTCCAAACGAGTTTCTGATTTACAAACCTCTGGCACTCCAATTGTAGTAATTGAGTAATCTGTTTTTGGTGTTGGTTCTTCCTCTTCTCCATCACAGGCAGTTAGCCTCAAAGTTAAGAGGGTTCCAACTAACCCTAACTTTCCAAGTACTTTCAGGAATCTTCTTCTGCTAATTTCTTTTTCAGTTTTTTCTTCTAATTCTGTCATTCTCCTTCTCCCTCCGTTTAAAGTAAATCAATTAATTTTCCTACTCCATAGCCAAGTGCATATCCCACTCCAAATTCAGTAGCCCAACTACCCCCAGCAACCAAAGGAGCAAGTAACATACCCATTCCTTCATTATATGGATCTGAATCAGAACTAGCGGGCCCAGCAATCATCACTCCCCACTTAGCTGCAGTCAATCCTGACAATCCCGCAAGGACAATTTCTGAATTAGATGATCCAATATCAACAGGCATTCCTAAACCAGCCATTAATCCACGATATCCACCATAGCCAATAGTATAAAGGTCTGTTACTAATCCGGCCATAAAGAGTTTATCTTCCAAGTTAGACATTTTTATTCCTCTTTTACAACATAGGTTTCTTTAGGAACTTCTACCGAAGCATGATGTGGATGATACAAAGTTTCAGCCAAAATATACATCTTAGCTGCTTTCCCCATACTTTCTTTTACCCCAACTAATTTCTCTTCCAAATATTCTTTCATTGTCATTTTTCGTTACCTCCAATTTTATTTACAACTCTCAGCGATCTTATCTAAAGTAATGTATTCAGGAGTAACTTCTATTACTTTGAATTCTTTATTACCATAACAAATTATTTCCGCTTCCGCTGGATAATAAAAGTTAACGGAAGTTCTACCAGTTCCCGTAAGACTAAATGTTTCCTTATTTGGCATTCCGGCATACCTTAAGAAAAATTCGTACTGTCCATTAACTTTCAAAGTAATTCTTTGTGGATTTTCTTCACTAACTCCTTCTGCACAACCAGTACTTAATCTAACTAAAGCTAGTCCAGCCAATCCCATCCCCAGTTTTCCCAGGAACTTCCTTCTACTGATTTCTTTTTCTGTTTTTGTTTCTAGTTCTGTCATTTTTGTTTTACCTCCGTATTTTTTTTTATTATTAAAAAATAAAAAAAATTAAAGTTTTAATCCTAGGAAACCTCCCAAGTTGTAACTTAATTCTCCTGCGTTACCAAGTTCCGTCAAATTTCCAGCTGCACCGATTTGGTACCGATCCATTAAGGTTACACCTAACCTTAGTTTTTGAACACTAAAATTATGACCCTCTTCTCCAACATTTGTCAAAGCTTCAACGTTTGTTAACAAGTCAACATCTTCGCTTAACTCAGGACTGTAACTTAAGTTAACCAAGAACTCTCCATCTGGATTTTCCACAGCACCTGCTGTCGCTAAAGTATACAAAGCAGAATCTCCAAGCACTTGAAAGTGTTGTAATCCAACTCTTGGAACTACTCCCATCCCTGGTGCTGCTTGTACTTCTCCAACCAGGTCTAAACCACCAATCAGATTGTAACTTAAGTCCATTAAGCCAAAATAACTCACTTCTCCTTCAGGAGTTGAAGTGGTAATTTGTCTTAAAAACAAATGAACCCCGTCTACAACTTCAGTAGCTACTTTA
>CAZIMI010000041.1:0-8714 GCA_964540325.1 uncultured Methanosarcinales archaeon
TTGAGAACACTCCGTTACTTGCCGAGACATGAAGTCTCGGGAGTAAAACATCGTTATGTGGGATATTACTCGGAACCAACAAAGAACAAACACATGTAAAATAGTAAGTAGGGCTTTCCGTTGTATAAAAAAGATATTAGGGGCGTTTTAGAAAAAAAAAGAAAAAAAATGTGGTTTACCTCTGAACTCTAAATCCAGCAGGGGCTCCACCTTCAGGAATTTTAAAAGCAAATACTTCAGAATCTGTTGAGCCAAAACCAGCCGGGGCACCTTCTGACTGTCTAAAATCACTAGTTTCTTGAGTCCAGACAAGAACATTGTTTGAAACGTCAACAGTTCCCTGATGAACAGATTTAAATGTTACTCTGATTTTCCTATCGTCTTCAAGACAACCACCTGGCTGACCATTTTTACTTAAATCACAATAGTAAATGTCCTCATTTCCATTTCTATAATCTACCCAAGATATAACATTACCATCAACAACTGGCCAGATTTGATTACCCAAAGCATTTGTTACTCTCCACTCTTTATCGGAGGATAAGTCATACATATAAATATCCTTATCTCCTCCTCTTTTATCTTCCCAAACAACAAAATCACCACTAATTTGAGCGTGGTATTGTGTTTGCTCTGCACTAGAGATCACTTTGCTTTCACCATTAATGATATTGTAGGCATAAATATTTGGAAAAGCGCTTGGATTTGGATATTCAAATCCTCTTGGTTCATCAGAATATACTACCCACTCATTAGATAATCCCAATCCACTTGGATCTTTACCAACGAAAAGTTTCCTACTTTCTTCAGTATTTATATCATATAAATAAACCGCACACATCTGAGAGGGACATTCCTCATCCGGTTGAAAATAAACAACTTTACTATTATGGATTGATGGCCAACCTCTTGCATATTCGGAAGGAATAATTTTCTTTCTTCCAGTTGAAATCTGATACACCTCTCTTTTTGTTGAAACAACAAAGTCGCCGTCAATCTCTGCATAAGAACCACTAAGAATTTGTCTTACTTCACCGGTATTACCTTTGTAAAGCATGATTCCATTATTACCTACCCAAACAATGTTATTACCAGAAATTCTAGGATTACCTTTATTTGTTGATGTAGAAGTTAATTGAATAGAATTCTCACTTGAACAATCTTTTGAGCAACTTTGATCAGTTTCTCCTGTTTCACAAATGTTGTTCCCACACTCTTGAGATTCAGGTTTTCCAAATAAAGCTAACAGCGAAGCTCCAAGCTTAGTACTTTCCTGGTAATTTTTAAACTCATTACCCATACGGCGAGTATCTCCTGCTAAAGTTCCTGCAACAACTAAAACCTTATTTCCATTTGAATTGTAATAAGAAATAATTCCTTCTCCAGGCTGATATGGCCAAGTTTCACAAGTTTCTTCCATAACATCTTCTGTAAACCGATTAACACAAGGACCTCCAATCAAAATAGTTGGTCCATTAATCAATTCAACTTCACTTACTAATTTTGTAGAAGTTAACTTGCCATGATCTAATAATGAAGTTGCAATATCTGTTGCTGTTAAAGTATCTTGTGTATTTGAATTATCACTTAACATAATTATTACCTCTTCATCTTGGGAAATCATTTGGTTAATTGCTTCAGTAACACTTCCTTGTGCTAACCCAAATGTACTTAATACTAAAAGAATTGCAAGAATTAAAATTATTTTTTTCATCATAAACACCTCATTTTAATACTAAAGAGGAATTATTTAATGATTAATAAAATTAACTATTCTAAAACGCCCCTTTCTCCTTTAAACAACGGAAAGCCCAAAAACTACTAACTAAAACGTATTACTTACAGGCGTGAATGTTGGTTCCTGCGTCATACCTCCTCACTACGTTCGGACATGGACATAAAGTCCATGCCACATAACATCGTTATGTGGAATAAATCTAGTGCTATTAGAATGAACAAAATTTATCTGAATAACTTTTGGTAGAACTTATCTCGGCCTATACTATCTAAAAACTGAAGTCTCTTTAAAGATTTTACAAAAATGTCTTCTCCTTTATACTTTTCATAGAAAAACCATCCCATGTAAGTAAAGATAACCATTTTTATACCATCAAACAAATATTTTTTCTCCGTTTCAGAAAGTTTTCTATATTTCAAGTAATCTTTTAATAAAGATCTTGCTCTAACAAAATTAAACTTTCTTTCTCTCATCCAAGCCCAATAATAAATAAAATTAGCAACATCAAATATCAAATGAGTATAACAAGCATCATCAAAATCTAAAACTCCAACTATTTTATTACTTTCAAATTTTAAATTAGTAATATCCCAATCACCATGACAAACTCCCTTTGGAAGAGAGCCAGGTAATTTTACTTTATCTATTTCTTTTTTAAAAATTTGTAGTCTTTCTTTAGATTTAGTTTTTGATTTGAATCGTTTTGCTTCAATTTTTGCTGTATCAAAGCAATACTTCTTATCTTTAGCTTCCCTAACATCCCAATAATCAGGCTTATAGCCTTGTGAAATATTGTGAAGTTTAGCTAAATACTTTCCTAACTCATGATATTGAATTTTATTTGGTTTCTGAATGTGCTTTCCTTTAACATAATCAAAAATAGCATAATATTTCTTCTTATATTTTCCAATAAAATCTCCATGAACATTTCTTATTGGTGTTGGACATGGATATTTCTTATCATAAAAATAATGAAGAATATTAACTTCAAAAAGAACATACTTTTTTGATCTTTGCTCATAATATCTTAAAACAAACTTTCCTTTAGTTGTTTTAAGTAAAATATTTGTTTGAACAGCCCCTTCTTTGAATGGTCTTGAACTCTTTAATTGGCCGAGATTATAATCTACAAGAATTTTATTAAGTTCCTCTTTTGAAAATTGTGTTTTAGCAACCATCTATCAATAAGAGATAAAATCCTAAGTTATATAAATTTTGTTCCTGCTCTAGATTGACTTCCTCACTACGTTCGGACATGGACATAAAGTCCATGCCACATAACATCGTTAAGCACAATATTTAGGGCACCACTTGACGAAGTTTTTGCACGTTTTTATAGAGAATTAATCGCACCACCTTCTTAAAAAAAATAAAAAATGAAGATGGTACTTAGCTAATCTTAGAGCGCAATAAAGCTATTCTGGCCGGTGCCAGAACTCACTAACAGAGTTAGTTTCGCTAAAGTTAGCTTTATTGATAAAAACGGCAACAGCAGAATGAGCCATCCTCACAAGTTCGGAGAACATCAACGGGGTTATGTTCAATTTTCTACGAAAACTTGGCTAATTTAAGCTTAAAACTCCGGGGCGACCTAAATACTTCGAACTTCAACAAGTTGAAGCTCGACCAGGGGATAAACCCCTGGGAGCTTAACATCGTTAGTTTCAATTATTTCCGTGCTATATGTGAAAGAGTCTCTGCTTTTTTAGAATATTTTCTTAGAATAGAAGTGCCCGCCCCGAATCATTTACTTTATTCTAAAAAAGAGAGAGTAATAAACTTTATTTTAAGAGATTTTATAAAATAGTCTTAAATTTTATCCTTAAATGAATGTAACAATCGTCTTAGGAGCAGCAAAAGAGCCTATGCAGTTAAGATTAGAGGAAGCTCTAAGAAGAGATTATGATCAATTAGTTATTTCAGGAACAGAAGAAGAAATGCATTATTTAGATGAACAATTACAAGATGTTACTCATCACCAAGCGTTTTCCACTTTTGGAAGTTATCTTATAGTTTGTGATAATACTTCAATAGAAGATGATTTAACTTTTGTTGGTCATCAATCCCATACAGAAAGAATGAGAGTTTATCAGGAATATTTTAAAGACAGAAATATAGAAAATGTTGTTCTGCCAGATCAAAACCTAAAACAAATTTACAAAGCATTTGACACGTTTAGTGCAACAGTTCATTATTTAGCTTTAAGATTTATCCCTGAAGTGATGAAAGAACAAGCAAGAGATAAGAATTCTGTTTTGAATAGATATGTTATTCCTCTGAAGAACAAAGTACTTAATAGAAATCAATAGTTAAGATAAATCTAATTTGCTTAAATCTGCTCTCCAAACTCCACTCCCAGAAGTTCCAAAATAAAGATAATCTGCTTCAGAATCTAAAACTAAATTTACTCCAACATTGTTCGAAACTGCAGCCCTAATATTCATCAAACCATCATTTATTGCTTGCCAATTATTTCCTGCATTCTTGCTCATAAACACCCCTTCTTTCTCGGTACTTAGAAAGAGGACATTGTGGTTTTTAGGATAAATAATTATTTGATAAAACTCGTTTTCCTTATTTAATCCATTTGTTATTTCAAACCAGCTTTTTCCCCCATCTGTTGTTTTTACAACTGTTCCACGAAAATCATTTGGTTGAAGATGACAATCACACTGATTACTAGATACACAGATAGGACTACACAACCCTTTATCCATTCCATTCTTTGTGGCAGCATATATTATATCTGGATTATTAGAATCAATCGCTATAGAAAACGGCCATTGTTCTTCTGGGATACCATTACTAATTCTTTCCCAATGATTTGCTCCATCATAAGTTACAGATACGCCATTATATGTTCCAGCATAAATTATGTTCTTATTGTCAGGATGAAATACTAAAGAAAAGATACCATCAAATCCGTCAGCGTTAAAGCCAATATTCTTCTGTTTCCAATCTTTTCCACCATTTACAGATTTATACATTCCTGTAGGAAATGATGAAATGTACATGATATTATTGTTCTCTGGATTTATTATCATATCAGAAAACTGATACATTGGCCTTTCCCACCAGCTCCAGAAGATTCCATAATTTCCAATGGTTGAAACCTGTTTCCATTGTCCTTCTTGTTTATTATAATAATATACTCCATAACCTTTAGTTCCTGCATAAAGAATGCCATCTTGTGAAAATGTAAGTGTGGCAATATCAGTAGTATGCAACCCGGCGTTAAATGTTTCCCAATTTTCTGCTCCGTCATCTGAGAAAAATACGCCCTCATCAGTTGCCAAGTAAATATGATTGTTGTTTGTTGGATCAACCTTAAGCTTAGTTATTCCTTTTTTCATTAAATCTTTATTTTGTCCCATCGAACCATACATAGGAAGCCATGTTGCTGCCCCATCAGTGGATTTATATACTCCTTTCTTAAAAATCCCTAGGTATAAAACGTTAGAATCCTCTGGATCAATCTCTAAGCTGTAATATCCTTGTGTGAGTGGATCCTCTACTTCAAAACTGGGCAAGGCAAAGTTACTTTCTAACCAAGTCTGACCAGCATCTATAGATTTGAAAACTCCACCAGGAAAAGAACTAGCATAAATAATGGCTGGCTCTTGTGGGTCTAACTTAATCTGGATGTTCCGTATGTTTGGAGTGGGTCCAGTAGATGCAGACCAAGAGACAGAATAATCTGGATTTATTGTTCCAGGATAAACTCCCCCACCAAGAGTACCAACATAAATCTTATTCTCGTTTATGGACATAGAACCAATATTCCTAAAACCTAAGTTGTTATTTTCTTCAACCCAAGTTAAACCACTATCAATAGAAACAAACAACCCATTTTGAGTTGCAGCAAACAAAACATCTGGGTTTTTTGGATATTGTAAAAGCTTCTTCACACTACTAGAAAACGGATTATTTATCAAAAGAGGGGTCCAAGTTTCACCATTATCAAAACTTTTGTAGATGTTATTAACTATATTTGAATCACCAATTCTAAAATTCAAGTCCATATCAATGTCTGAAGCACCGCTAAGATAAAGATTACTATTAGCAACAATAATATTATTGAAACCCATATCAAGATTTGGAGAGATATCAACCCAATTATTTCCTTCTAACCGATGCACACCATAAATGTGGCTGACAGAATAAAGATAAGTATTATCGGAAAAGAAGTCTATGATAATGTTTCCCTCAACTCCGTTGGAGATTTTAATAGGTGTTCCTTCTTCTAGTTTAAATGTTGTTCCAGACATTGGACCATCTATAAATAATGAGATCATACCAGTAATTTTGTTAAACGCCGAGAAATAAAGCTCCCCTTTATGTATAGTCATCGTACTAATCCTGTAATATTTTTCTTCATCTAAAGATACAAGCTCTGTCCAGCTCTGACCCCCATTGAAAGATTCATAAATCTTAGGTCTTATTCTGTCAGCAATAATCAAATGATTTGAGTTTTCCGGACCAACAATTATTGCTGGAATTGACATTGTTGGTGTCTTAAGTTCAGTCCAGACATTGCCACCATTTTCAGATTTAAACAATCCTCCGCCCCAAGGCGCAGCATAAACAACATTTTCATTGTTTGGGTCTGTTGCTGTTACATGAATTGTAGAGAATGTAAAATCTTCATTTAATTTTGACCAAGTGTTCCCAGCATCATTTGTTTGATAGATGTTGCCATTTTCTCCAGTCACACCAGCATAAACATTATTTGGATTGTCTGGATTTATCTCAAGACTACTAATACTAAAAGCATTAGGAAATTCATGAATCTCTTCCCAATTTTCTTCTGCAGAAGCAAGCTTAAATAATTTGGCGTTTTCTTCAAACACTTTTCTGTTATACCCGGCATAAACAATGTTAGGGTCTGTTGGATCAACTGCTAGCGCATAACTATAATCAGAGGAAAATGGCTTATATTCCCATCCCCCTTGAGCCATATCTCTGAATCCTTCTTTACTTTTCATCACACCAAAACCATCTCTAATAATGTACATCTGTTCAGGATCTGATGGAGCAACTGCCATTGCTGAAACAGATTCAAATCTAAAGCCCGGAATTACTGGCATCCCTGGACCACCTGTTGAAGTAATCATTGTTTCCCAACTTTGACCAGCATTAGTTGATTTAAAGACTTGGCTTTTATCACTGATAGCATATACTTCAGCATTATTAGATGGATTAATGTATAAATCATCTACAAACGGATGTTTGATTCCTGTATCACTTACTAATTCCCATGTTTGTCCATTGTCTGAAGTTTTATGAACACCGCCTGAAGCAAAGCCCATTGTTCCAGCATATATTACGCCAGGATTGTTTGGATCAGTGATTAAATTAGTAGGGGTTGTTGAGATTATTCCGTTTTGTGACAAAAACCAGCTTCCACCCGAATCAATACTTTTTATTAACCCACTGCCAATTGGTAGGTACAAATTATTTTCATTTAATGGATCAATTGCAATCTCAAAGAAATCAAAACAGGGAAATTCTTCCCAACATGGCGTTTCAAGAACTGACCAAGATTTTCCAAAATCTATGGATTTATAAAGCTTATTGGTACCCATATATATGGTATTAGTAGAACCTTTTAAAAACTGAATTGAACTATCCAAACTCGTTGTTATTACTACATCTTCCCAATTATTACCTCCATTTTCACTCCTAAACAAATATCCACCATTGTTGCCAACAACATTGTGCCACATTCTGTTATAACTATCACCCATACCAATAAGAATCAAATTAGAATCTTCTCCCACAAAGATAGATCTTACAAAACTTTCCTTTGGTTGTCCCAAATCAAGAATTTCCCAACTATTACCTCCATTAGTTGTGTGATAAAGCTTTCCTATTTCTCCTTCTAATGATCCTCCCCCTCCAAGATATATCTCTTGTTCGTTGATTATTCCAATCGCAGTAATTTTGTCTGTGTTTACATTTCCGGTAATCTCATCCCAACTTTCTCCAGCGTTTGTAGATAAGAATATTTTTCCGGGATTGTGAGTTGCAAAAGCAAGAATATTTGGATTAGACTTACTCATACTCAGGACTCTGTGAGTTCCTTCAATGTTGGAGCTAGTTTTCACCCAAGTTTCTCCCCCATCAACAGACTTGTAAAATCCTGAAAATACAGTAAGAACATACAATAAGTTATCATCATTGGTATCCATTATTATCGCTGCAATCTCGTCTTTTTGTTCATTGAAAAGAAAAGAATGAATTAAAGACCAATCTTGACCTGCATTGGTGGACTTGTATAAATCACTTTTGGCTCCTGTAAAAAGCAGATTAGGGTTTTGTGAGGAGATAGTAATAGATAAAAGTGCTTCGCCACCCTCTGGCCCATTTGTTTGCTGCCAAAGAGTTTCTTGATCAATTTGCTGTTCCAAAAAACACATTCCATCTTTGCATATTTTTCCATTACTACATTCCTTGATTGTACCTTTAATCAAATCTCTGCTACAATAATATTCAACCAGCTTTCCGTTTTTTAGACAAGAATCAATCTTAGCAGTTGGTTTCTTGCTTCCATCTCTCTGCAACATTAAACCTTTGGTGATTCCTTTCTCTTCCAGATTTATTCCATCATCAGAATCAGAACATTTTTCTTGGTAAGCTGGCAAAGATTTACTGCTTATTCTTGTTGCTTCTCCAACTAAATTCTTACAACTAACCAAAGAGAAAACTAATAGAGCTAGTAAAACAATTAAAATAGTCTTGTTTCCCTTTTTTATCATCAAGAGTTATAAATTAGATTATTATATAAAGTTTATTACTTTGAAACTGAAATCTATGTTTAACTCACTTAAAACTTGGGGGCGGGCACTTCTAAAAGATTGTTAAACAAGATATTCTTTAGCACGGAAATAACTTGCTACGTTTCACTCCGCACCTTCCCCACTTCGTAGGTCAGGGAAACTAACAGCAACTATACGGTTCGGCTCCAGTCGCCACT
>CAZIMI010000042.1:0-8699 GCA_964540325.1 uncultured Methanosarcinales archaeon
CTAAAGATGAAGTTAACAAATTAATTGATGCAATAAAGAATCCAAAACATAAATTGTTATTAGAACTAATTTATTGTTCTGGGTTAAGAGCAAAAGAAGCAGTTAATGTTAAAGTTAATGATATTTTAGTAAATGAAAAAGTTGTTGTTGTTAGATCTGGTAAATGTAGAAAAGGGAGGAAATCTATTCTTTCTGATAAGTTTATTGAAAGTTTTAATAATTTTAATGATGAAAGCAGTTATCTTTTTTCTGGAAGAAAAGGTCATTTAACAATTAGGTCTGTGCAACAAATTATCAAACAAGCAGTAAAGAAAGCTAAAATCAATAAAAGAGTTTATCCACATTTAATTAGGCATGCTTTTGCTACTCACGCTTTTGATAATGATGTTAAAACTGAACATATTCAAAGATTGCTTGGGCATAAAGATAAGAAAACTACTGAAAGATACATTGCAGTTCATGAGAAAGATGTTGTTAAAGTAAGAAGTCCGCACGATTTATTATAACTTCACTTACAAAAATAATTTAAACTAATTCAATCTCAAGCATAATATGGTTGATAAAAGTACTTGCATCAAATTCTATAAACGTGCAGATATTCAGCAGGCAATGGTTGAACATGCACTAAATAAAGAGATTGGTGTCAGGTATGGAGATGGGTTTGGGAAACGGCCAGACATTATTATGTATCCAAAAGAGGTTTTAGAATTAGCTTTGAACGGAGTAACATCTTTTCACGCTAGTGAAGAAATCTGGGACAATCCTTTATCTATTAGTAGCGAGATGAGCAGAAAGGAATTGGATGAACTAAGAATCGGCTGGGATTTGGTATTGGATATTGATTGTCCGGATTGGGAAATATCTAAGTTAACAACTCACTTATTTATTAAAGCTCTAAAAGATAACGAAATTAAAGAAATATCAGTTAAGTATTCAGGAAATAAAGGGTTCCATATCGGTGTTCCGTTTGAAGTTTTCCCACAAGAAGTTGCTGGTAAAAAAACTAAAGACCTTTTTCCGGAAGGGCCCAAAAAGATTGCTCAATATCTCTTAAATATCATCACTACTCGTTATGTTCAAGTTAAAGATAATAAAATCTTTTTTGATAACGATTATGCTTTTACTTTATCTGAACTAAAAGAAAAGTTTGGTGAACAAAAATTTCTAATAAACAAATGTTTGAAATGTAAAAAGGAAATCAAAGAAGCAAAAAAAGAAATCATTGAATTTATTTGTCCAAAGTGTGAAGAGAAAATTGTTGATGATAAAGAATTTCTTAAATGTAAAAAATGTAATATTTTAATGAATAAGATGGAACATACTAAATCTTTATGTCCCTGCGGTTCTAATGAATACAATTCTATCTTTGATCCTCTATCTATTATTGAGGTTGATACTATTCTAATCTCTTCACGTCATTTGTTTAGAATGCCCTATTCATTACATGAAAAATCTGGCCTGGTTTCATTACCAATAGATCCAGATAAGGTGATGCAGTTCGAGAAAGAAATGGCCCATCCAAATACAGTAACCATTTCTGCAATAAAATTCATGGACAGAAACATTTCTGGAGAAAGTGGAAGAAGATTATTATTAAACGCACTTGATTTTGAAGTTAAGATTGAAGAAGAGCGAGATTATGGTCAAGAGATGAAATTTGAAGAAGTAAAAATTGAAAGTCCGATTAAAGAAGATTTCTTTCCGCCATGTATTAAACAGATTCTTAATAATGGATTAGAAGATGGTAAGAAACGGGCAGTATTCATTTTATCAAACTTTTTGGGTAAAATCGGCTGGGAGAAAAAGGAGATTGAATCATATTTGTTGAAATGGAACCGGGAAAAGAATCGTGCTCCGCTAAGAGACAATTATATTGTTGGCCAGATGAAAAGTTTTGTTGCTGGTGCTAAACTTCCTCCTAATTGTAGTAATGAAGCGTATTATAAAGATCTTGGTGTCTGCCATTCGGACGCTTTGTGTGGCAGATTAAAGAATCCTGTTAATTATACTATTCTTCGTTGGAAAAGGTGGTTAAGGGATAGAGAAGATGATAAAGGGAGTAAGAAGGAAGCTAAAGTTAGTAAAGAAGGAAAAGAAACTAAAGAAGTAAAGTTAGGTAAGGAAGGAAAAGGAATTAAAGATAATGATAAAAACACGAAACCATACAGAAAAACAAAGATTTTTCTGGGGCTTTAGAAATTTCTCAGAAAATTTCCAAAACCTTTATAAACAACCCACTTAATTAATATAAAATCAAGTCCGAGTTCACGCGCACAGGACTATAAGTGTGAATTCTAAGACTAATGATATAATAAAACACGGAAAAATCATGAAAAGATTTTTTGTGTACAAAAAAACCCAGAGGTTTTTTACGTATGGCAGAACCACAAAAACAAACTGAACAAAAGCAGGAACAAAAGCCAGCTGTACAGAAACAAACTGAGCAAAAGCCAGCTGAGAAAAAAGTTGCACAGAAGCTTCCTGATAATTACAAACATATAGTTAGAATTGCTAATGTAGACGTTCCTGGAGAACAACAAATCAGATTTGCTTTAACAAAGATTAAAGGTGTAGGTATTAATCTCGCAGATGCAGTTTGTAGTTTGGCAAAAGTAAAAAAAACTGTTAAAGCTGGAAATCTTAATGATCAAGAAATTACTGCTTTAAATAAAATTGTTAACGATCCATTAAATAATGGAATTCCTTTATGGATGACTAACAGAAGAAAAGATTATGATTCCGGAGAGGATAAACATCTTTTAACAGGAACTTTAGGTTTTGTTAAAGAGAATGACCTTAAGCGTTTAAAGAAAACTAAAACTTTGCGTGGAATGAGGCATCAGAAAGGCCTTCCTGTACGTGGCCAGAAAACAAGATCAAACTTTAGAAGATCTAAAGGTAAAGTTGTTGGTGTAAAAAAGAAAAGCAGTGCACCAGCAAAAAAGAAATAGGTAAATAAACAATGGGCGACCCTAAAAAACTAAAAAAGAAATATTCAACTCCGGTTCATCCTTGGAATAAAACAGAGATTGATGCAAATAAAGTTTTACGAAAAGAGTATGGATTAAGGAATAGAAGAGAAGTTTTAATCTCCGATTCATTCTTAAAAAAATATAAAGATATTGCTAAAAAGCTTATTGCTAATGAGACTGTTCAGGGAGAAAAAGAAAAAAAGCAAATGATGGACAAATTGCAAAGGCTGGGCTTATTGACTGCAGATGCAGAATTGGACGATGTGCTTAGTTTGGAGTTAAAAGATATTCTGGAAAGAAGGTTACAAAGCGTAGTATTTAGAAAAGGTTTTTCTAGAACAATTAAACAGGCAAGACAATTTATTACTCACCGACATATAACTATTGGTAATAAAGAAATAACTTCTCCCGCATACATAATTTCTACTGATGAAGAAAACAAACTTGGCTTTAAAAGTAAATCTGAATTAGCTAATGAAGACCATCCGGAACGGGTTAACCCTGCTCAGGAAATTAAAGAAGAGGCTGAAGCAGTTAAACCGAAAAAGAAAGGTAAAGATGATTCTAAAAAAGTTGATAAAAAAGATTCAAAAAAGAAAAAAGGTAAGAAAGAAACTGTTAAAGATAAAAAAGAAGAAAAAGGAGCTGATACCAAAAAAGAAGTTGCTCCTGAAGAAGCCGTTATTGAGAAAAAAACTAAAGCCAAAGTAGAAGAAACTGAAGTTAAAGCTAAAGAGGTATCTGAAAAATGAAACCTTCAAACCCTAGAGATAATAGAAACAGAAGACCTAACCGAGATAATAGAAATAGAGACGGCGGTAGAAGTTATGGATATTCAAATATAAGGTGGGGAATTGCTCACATTTATTCAAGTTATAATAATACAATTATTACTGTTACTGATATTACAGGTACAGAAACACTTGCAAGATCAAGCGGTGGCCAAATGGTTAAAGCAGACCGATTAGAAAGTTCACCTACCGCAGCAATGTCAGCTGCCAGAAAAGTTGCTGAAATCTGTAAAGAGAAAGGTGTCCAGGGCTTATATATTAAAGTCCGGGCAAAAGGCGGCCATAATGGTCCTAAGAATCCAGGTCCTGGTGCACAGGCAGCAATCAGAACTTTATCAAGAGTAGGAATCAGAATTGGAAAAATTGAAGAGGTAACTCCTGAACCTCATAATGGATGCCGGGCAAAAGGCGGTCGAAGAGGGAGGAGAGTATAAAATGATTAAACTTGAAAAAATTAAAGAAGAGAAAAAGAAAAATAAAGTTGTATTCTTAATCAAAGGCGCAGATGAAATCTTTGCCAATACAATTAGAAGGATAATTCTAGAAGAAGTGCCCACTCTTGCTATTGAAGATTTAGAAATAAAAGAAAACAATTCCGCTTTATACGATGAAATGTTGGGTTTAAGATTAGGTCTTTGCCCTATAAAAACAGATCTTAAAAGTTATAATTTGAAAGAAAAATGTAAATGTGATGGAGAGGGCTGTGCACAATGCGAATTAAAGATTCATCTTAAAGCTAATAAGAAAGGTTATGTTTATGCAGAATTGGCAGAAAGTTCAGATCCAAAATGTACTTTTGTATACCCTAAAATGCCATTAACAAAATTATTATCTAAACAGAAGGTTGACGTTCAAATGACTGCTATTTTAGGTCAAGGAAAAAATCATGTGAAATGGTCACCGGGATTAGCATTTTACAAAAACGAACCTTCAATTAGTATTGGAGCAGTTAAAGATCCTCAGTCAATTGCTGAAGCATGTCCACAGAAAGTGTTTGTTGTTAAAGGTAACAAATTAACTGTTAACAAAGATAATCTTTACAATTGTCATCTATGTCAGAAATGTGTTGATTTAAATGAAAATATTACTTTGGATGAAACTGATAACTTTATTTTCAATTTGGAAAGTTGGGGACAGTTAAGTAATAAAGAAATTTTGTCTCAAGCAGCAAAGATTATAGTTGAAAAAGTTGAAGACATGGAGAAATTAATATAATTAAAATGAGGGGCCCAACAAACTATCAAATGCAACTCTTGTTGCAGGAACTTGAACCGAAAGTAAAAGATAGTCGGTTCTGGAAAAGGATAGTTAAAGATTTAAACAAACCAAGCAGACAAAGAAAAGTAGTTAATGTATATAAAATTGATAAATATGCACGTGAGGGCGAAACAATCATTGTTCCTGGGAAAGTTTTAAGTGTAGGCGAATTAAACAAGAAAGTTGATGTAGCAGCACTAAACTTTTCTAACGGTGCAAAAGAAAAGATTATCGGAGCAAAAGGAAAAGCAATGTCAATCAAAGAATTATTTCAAACAAATCCGGAAGGTAAGAAAGTGAGGATATTGGGATGATGAAAATATATAACGGCGAAGGACTGGTATTAGGGAGACTTGCTGCAGCTGTAGCTAAAGATGCTTTACTTGGCGAAGAAGTTAAAGTAATTAATTGTGAAAAGATTATTATTAGCGGTAAAAAAGAAAGAGTTGTTGCCAATGAAAAAGTTAGAAGAGACCGGAAAGGATATCCATTAAAAAGTGCAAAACATACTCGAATGCCTGATCGGTTTGTAAGAAGATCAATTAGGGGCATGCTACCATGGAGAAAAACTAGAGGTAAAGAAGCATATAAAAGAGTAATGTGTTATATTGGTTTCCCAGAAGTGCTTGCTAAGGAAAATGTTATTGTTTTAGAACAAGCTTCAGCAAAAAAGCTGCCAACATTAAAATTTATTACTATTGGTGAAATCTGTAAAAGGTTAGGTGGAAAGATATAAAATGGTTAAATTAATTCAAGCGTCAGGGAGAAGAAAACGTGCAGTGGCTAGAGCTACGATTAAAGGAGGCCAGGGCAAAATAAAAATAAATGGAGAATTATTAGACAACTTTAGTAATCAGATGTCTAGATTAAGAATTACTGAACCTTTAGTATTGGCAGGAAGCATCGTTAAGAAAGTTGATATTTCTGTTAAAGTTAATGGTGGCGGAATTAACGGTCAGTCAGATGCTATAAGATTGGCTATTGCTAGAGCTTTAGTTGAATATGATAAGAAATTAAAGAAAGTGTTTGATGATTATGATAGGCTGTTGTTAGTAGCAGATGTGAGACGGAAAGAAGCTTGTAAACCAAACGACTCTAAAGCTCGTGCTAAAAGACAGAAATCATACAGATGAGGTTATAAAATAAAATGATTATTCCAATAAGATGCTTTTCATGTGGTAAACCCGTTGGACATTTGTACGAAGAGTATAAAGAGAAAGTTGATAAAGGCGACGATGCAAAGAAAGTTTTAGACTCTTTAGGTGTAGAACGATATTGTTGCCGAAGTGTTGTCTTAAGTCACGTTGAATTGATAGATATGTCTGGCGAGTTTAAGAAAGGGTAAATAATTGTTTCCCTGTTTCTTAATTCTTTTTTCTTAACTATTAAAAAAATTCTTTAGGAACAAGCACTTTTCTTTTATTTTTAGGCAATTTAGCAGTTAATTCTTTTCCTCTCTTAACATACTTTTTAAATTCCCTTTTTTCTCTTGCATTTTGTGGAACTAAAGTATTATTTTGTCTTGCTCTAAATCTTAAATGGTCCATTTCATCAACTAATAAATGGGCATAATCTGTTAAAACTATTTCAACATGTCCTTTAAAACCATCTGTTCTTTGTGCTTTGATTTGAATCAGATGATCCCTCTTTCCAGGTCCGAAAAGAAAATGGTTATCAACTCCAGGCTCTTGTTTACCCATATTGATTCCTTCTTTTGTTATTGCAGGTTCTCGATGTTTATCAGCAATAAGTCCATATTTTTCTAAATTAGGATAAATTTGATTGAAAAGTAAGTGAACTTGGTTAGACCGATAAGTTACAATACTAATCCCAAACCAATCATTAATAGAAGGGTTTTCTTCTTGCACAACTCTTGAAGAATTTCTATTACATTTTTTACTTTCATTTTTTGCTTGTATTAATCGGTAAGCAATCTTATTAATTGCCCGATCAACATCTTTTACTCTTACCCTTGCTAAAGCAACTTTCCTGGAATCTGGGAAATAAGCAGTTTCAATAAAAACTTGATCTTTTTTTAACAATCTTCCTGGTTTTTCTTTTTTTCTTTTCACTCTACTATCAAATATTTGGGAATAAATGTTAAGAAGATCTCTTTCCCTTTCACCTAAAGAAATAAGTTTCGGTTTTACTGAATGCGGTGTTTGTTGATATAAATAATTCAGATAATCATAATAGTTTGTAAATGAAGCTAGTTCTGGCCTTTTGTTATTTAACAGATTTCCGTTAAGACGGTAAGCAGTTTCACGTAAGAAATCATCTCCACGATAGAATCTTTCCACGAATAGATCTTGAACAAACTCTACTTGACTCGGTTTAAGATAACCGCACATATGGGCTACCATTAAATCACTGATTCTAGATTCTTCTAATGTAACGATGCTCTCTAAAATTTTTTTGTTCATTATTTACCTAGAAACGGCCATTTTTATAAAGTTTCTTATTAATTATTAGAAAGTAGTGATTGTGGGAAAAATTTATAAAGTTCTCTTTAAATAATATAGATAATGGAGAGAGAAGAAGCGTTAGGTATATTGAACTTAGATGAAAATTTTACTGTAGCTGAAGCTAAAAGGAGTTATCGTAATTTAGCTCCAACTTGCCATCCTGATTTGAATCCAGATAATCCCTCTGCAAGAGAAAAATTTGAAGAATTAGCTGTAGCATATCAGTTATTAACAGATAATCAAAATGGTGATGGAGAATTACCAGATTTGGCAGATTTAAAAAGTTCTGCAGCAGTAACATCTAGATTTAAAGCTA
The DNA here is from genome assembly GCA_964540325.1 of uncultured Methanosarcinales archaeon. Lineage (GTDB taxonomy): Archaea > Nanobdellota > Nanobdellia > Woesearchaeales > GW2011-AR9 > JABJOX01. Next base: position 7,802 of record CAZIMI010000042.1, read on the forward strand.
GAGCGGCTAAGATGGCTGAAGAGAGAACAGAAAGGGAAAAAAAAGATGCTGAGGAAAGAATAAAAGCAAGGGAACGTAGAATCAGAGAAAGAGAAGAAAGAGTGAAATTAAGTAAACTTAAACCCTCACCTTTTGATAGAACATTAACAGTTTACACTACTTCAGAAGATGCAATTAAACTCTATTATGATGCTACAAGAGATTTAATGGAAAAAATAATTAATCCTGAAAAATCTTTAGAAGATAATATTGTAGATATTCTTGGTTCAAAAGGTAACAGTGAAATCGGGAAAGAATTAATGGGTCTTAAAATTCCTGAAGATCGTCTTCTTGAATCATTATTATTTGCTAGGGGGGTAATTTATAAAAATGTTTCAGAAATGAGTGATGAAATCTTTGATGCAACCCAAGTTTTGGCAAAAGCTGATTCTTTAGAACAAATGCTTTTAGCAACTAGCACTATAGAATTCGCTTTAGGACTTAGAATCGCTCAAATCTTTAATAAGGAAGATGCAGAAGTCTATGGCTCAGTCTTTACAACTACATCTGCTGCTTTGTTTCCTCACTGTAATAGATTGAGCAATATAGAATTATTGTCTATATTGGCTGAAACTGCAAGAAAGTACCACCGGAATACTAGACCTGAATCAAAGGCAATTGAAACGGCCAAATTAGTCTCTCAGTCTGTCGAAAACAATGATTTAACTTTTGCTGCTGGCTGCTTAGAAAAAGCCTATCGTTCTTTGGGAAGTAGTTGCGGATCTGTTCAGCTACCAAGAATAGGTGTTAATTATAGATATCAAAAATTTCTTGGAGCGATAGAAGAAATCAAAACAAGAAATGGTTACAGCTTCAACGATTTGCTTAATCTATTAGATATTTTAGCAAAAACTAAAGA
>CAZIMI010000043.1:0-8649 GCA_964540325.1 uncultured Methanosarcinales archaeon
ATGAGGTTGCCCTCAAGAGATACCTCGGACTTTAGTCCGAGGAGTATCATTTTTTCTTAATGATTATGAGTGCATGATCTTTCTCATACGGTTCTAAAATCTTATAATCAATCACCGTAAAGATTTTATCCAGTTGTTTTCTGATTTCTACGAAAAGTTCTTTAGGTTTTCTTTTGACATCAATACTTCTTGCTTTTACTGCCAGTAATCCGTAACCGCCTTTTTTCAGAAAGAGATTACAGTTTCTGACAAAGATATCCATTTGATTTTTCTGGGCAATGTCTTGATAGACAATATCTGTCTGGCAAACTCTTTCAATATATTCTTCTGGATGGTTTGCATCTGCCAGAACTGGGACTAGATTTTTTCTTTTCTCAGCCAGAAAAACGAAATCTCTCATTACTCTAGGAGCGGGATCTACACCAAAGATTAATCCTTCTTCTCCCACAATATCAGAAACAAAACTTGGTGTATAGCCATGTGAACTTCCTAAATACAAAACAAGATCATTCTTTCTAATTCCGATGTTAGTACAACCTTTCATGATCATCGCTGCTAACTTGCTTCTTTTAGGGTCAAATTCACGGTATTCGTCTTTTCCATCTCTTAAAATACGTTCTTCGAAATGCGGTCTTCCAGAAAGGATAGATTTAGTGAAGATTCTTTTACCGCGAGCTTCTTGATAAATTTCAAATAGTTTATGTTCTTTTATTTTTCTGCTCATTTCAACTTTCCTTCCAATTCTTTTTTATATTCTTTAGCTTTAAACTCGCCTTTAAAGAAATCAAGTCTTGCACATAGCGATAATTTGTCAGCTAACATCCTAGCTGCTTTGCCTTTCAGTTTACGATCAGCTTTCTGAATCAAAGGGTGCTGGAAGATTATCCCATACTTGGGCGATCGACTCCCGGTTTTAATATGTCTGAACAAAGCTTTCTCGGCTCCTAACAGCTGAACAGTAGATGCAGGTAACATAGCCAGATGTTTTAAACTTCTGCCCAGTTCAATCAATTTAGCACCGATAGTAACACCAGCTAATTCCAGAATATTCGGACAATACTTACTCATTACTTTCTCTAAATATTTTTCATGTTTTTTCCGTAAAGATTGCAGTTCTTTAATCTCTTTAGCCAACAATTGAATTTCATCAAGATGAACTTTGTCTAAGTCGGCACCCATACTCTCTTTTAATTTAATTTCTTTCATCAATTCTTTTTTATCTTTCTCCAGAACAAATTCCACAAACTTTTCCTGATTGTGCATAGAATGTTCAAACTCAGGCAAATACAAACCAAACCATTCTCTTAGTCTCTTTATTAATATATTATTTATCTTATCTAATTCACTTATACTGGAAATAGCTTGGATAATCAATAAATCTTCAGAAACAGACTCTTTTATTCCTTTTTTAGTTAGTTCTAAGTTTTTTTCATAAAAATCAGAATAATACTTTTTATCTTTAAAGTTAGCTAAAATTTTACTTAATTTCTCTTTAGGAACTTCTTCTAATTTCTTTTTATCTTTAGTATTAACTATCTTAAATTTATCATCCAATACAAAATTTCCTAAGATATTATTAAATCCATATTTCATATCTAGAGTCAAAAATCGTAACCTATATAAACCTTATCTTAGAAACTAAACTTAAAAATGTCTTTGGATAACAAACTTGCCTGTCACCGTTGCGGAAAAGAACCAGATAAAAAAAAATGGAATTCTGAATGGGATCCTTGCAAACCGGATGATCACCATTACAAATCTTTTGTTTGTGATTGCGGCAAGAAGAATTGGGTTAGAATGAACTTTCATAGTTCTGGGCATGATAAAGCTTTAGAGGAAGACCCTAATCCAATTGAATCTTCTGTAAAAAGAGTGCAGGGTAGTTTAAAAGAATCTTTTGATTGAATGTTTCTCGAGGAGGGTTGTTTTTGATTATTGGGGTTTCAACATTTTTATGATGTAGTTGAGAAAAGAACAAATAAAATAGTTAACGAGAGTATACGTTATTCCTACTGGCATCTAACTCGAAGTTTTCGTCTGTAAGTGTAATAAACTTTAAATAACATTTAGTACATGCTTAGTTCTATGGAAACAAATGTAACTAAAGTCTTAGACGAAAAGGGGATTAAATATTCTATAAATGAGCATAAGAATGAAGCACTTACCTGTGAACTAGCAGCAAAAGAAAGAAATTGTAAAGTTTCACAGATAGTAAAAACAATGGTTGGTAAAGATGAAAAAGGAAATTACCATGTTTGTTTAATTCCCGGAGATAAGATTCTCAAACTAAAGAAAGTTCGTAAGGAAGCAGGAGGAATAAAGATAGATTTAGTTAATCCAAAAGAATTAGCAAAAGAACTTGATTTTATTGTTGGAGCTATCTCACCTTTGATTTTTCCTGAAGGAACAAAGTTTTACATTGATCCAACAGTATTAAATGAAAAATATGTTGATATTAGTTCAGGTGATCCTTTGGCAGGAATTGAATTATTGTCAAAAGATTTGGTAAGAATAATTGATGGAAAAATATGTGACATTATTTCTTCAAATTCATAATCAATGAAGTAATGTTTCCAATTCCTCATCAAATTCCTGTTGATTGATATCACCAATCATTTCCGCTTTAGTTAACAATTTTTCAAGAAGTGTAGAAACTTTTAGCATGTCAATTTGATCAATATGGACAGATTTACTTTTGTAAGCAACTTTAAGACCTTGTTTTTCTACATAAGCTGCGGTGCTTTCTTGGTGTTCTGCTGTAAAACTATACAGAGGACAATACTTTGGATCCTCGTTTTCTCTCTCAAAAATTGTAATGTAAACTTCCATGATTTGATTGTGATTTAACCTGATTTATAAATTTAATTGTTATCGAAAGCACCCTGCAAATTTACTATATTCCGGACGTAGTCATTACAACCAGGTATAGTCAAGTTAATTGTGTTTGAGCAAACATCAGGGCACGGCACTTAGATTTTGTTCATTAATTTTAGTCACTTCACTTTGTTCCGTGCATTTATTTTAGAATTGTAAAAGAATGAACAAAATGTGCCTCCATTGGCGCTGATGTTTGCCATTAAACTTGACAGCACTTTACAACCAAAATCTTTATAAACAGGTCCGGTTCTCAAGCAATAAACCATTATCAAACTGCTTTCCATGAGGAAGTAAATGATTCTGGTTATAACTGGCCTGAAAAGGCAACCAACACGGAATTGTTCTTTGTTTGGGGGTCAATTAAAGGCTGTTTATATGAAAATCGAAAGGTAAAAATATGCCCAAGGCACATAATCCTAGAAGGGGTAGTATGCAGTATTGGCCCCGCAAGAGAACAAGACATTCTTTAGTTAGAGTTAGATCCTGGGCTGAAGAAAATCAAGTTAAACTTTTAGGTTTTATTGGACATAAAGCAGGGATGACTCACTTACAGGTTATAGACAACCGTCCTAAGTCCTTGACAAAAGGAAATCAAATTTTTGTTCCTACAACTATTATTGAGTGTCCGCCAATGAATGTTGTTGGTGTTTCTTTCTACAAAAAATCTTTACTAGGTTTAAAAGTGTCTGTTTCTGTTCTGGCTGAGAAATTAAGCAAGGAATTAACCAAAAAAATTCAATTACCAAAGAAAACTGTTAAAAAAATTGACGAAATTAAAGAGTTTGATGATTTACGATTATTAGTTGCTTCTAATCCTAAATTAACAGGTATTGGCACAAAAAAGCCAAAATTATTAGAAATCGCTTTAGGCGGTTTAAAGGAAGATAAACTGGTTTATGCTAAAGAAAATTTAGGTAAAGAGATTAAGGTTAGTGATGTTTTTGAAGCTGGAAAACAAGTTGATGTTCATGCGACAACTAAAGGGAAAGGTTTTCAGGGTACAGTAAAAAGATTTGGAGTTCCAATCAAACAGCACAAAGGTGAAAAAGTTAAACGAGGTATCGGTAACTTAGGTGCTTGGACTCCGAAAAGAGTTGATTTTCGTGTACCTCAGCCCGGAAAGATGGGTTATCATTTAAGAACAGAATATAACAAATTAATTGTTAAATTAGGAAATGACGTTAAAGAAATTAATCCGCAGAGCGGAATCCAAAAATTTGGATTAGTTAAAAATGATTATTTATTGTTGAAAGGTTCAGTTGCTGGTCCAAGAAAAGGAACAGTTGTTGTTACAAAAGCTATTCGAGCAAATAAGAAAATTCCTCAAGAAGCACCAGAGGTTGCTTTAATCCACTTAAAATGAAACTGACAGTATTTGACACGGAAAAGAAAAAAGTAAACGAAAGAGAATTGCCTAGTCAGTTTAACGAGGAATACAGACCGGATTTAATTAAAAGGGCGGTTCATGCTTTACAATCTGTTGCTAGACAAGCTTATGGAGCATCTCCAGAAGCAGGATTAAGACATTCTTCTAAATTGAGTAAAAGAAGAAGGAAATACCGTGGTTGTTATGGAAAAGGGATTAGTAGAGTTAATCGAAAAATATTAAGCAGAAGAGGAACACAGATGTATTGGGTTGGCGCTTTTTCACCGCAAACTCGGGGCGGGAGACGATCACATCCGCCAAAAGCAGATAAAATTTTTGAAAAAAATATTAATAAAAAGGAAAATCGAAAAGCGATCCGTTCAGCGATTGCAGCCGCTATAAATAAAGATTTAGTTCAAGAAAGAGGCCACAAAATTCCTGAAGACTATCCTTTCATTTTAGATTCATCTTTTGAACAGCAAAGTAAGACTAAGGACGTTAAAAAGAGTTTACTTAATTTGGGTTTTAACGATGAACTGAAAAGATCTTTAATTAAGAAAATTCGATCCGGACTGGGAAAAGTAAGAGGCAGAAAATATCAACGTAAGAAAAGTCTTTTAATTGTTGTTAGTGAAGATTGTCCTTTACTTAAATCAGCAAGTAATGTTGCTGGTTTAGATGTAGTCAAAGTAAACTCTTTAAATGCAGAATTGCTGGCTCCAGGATCAATGCCGGGTAGAGCAGTTATTTGGACTGAAAAAGCAATTGAAGAGTTAGAAAAAAATAAATTATACACTTAAAAATGGCTGAAGAAACAAAAAAGGAATTGCAAGAGGAAAAAGTTACAGAACCAGTAACAGCTTCTGAAGAATTTAATCCTCATCAAATTATTAAGTATCCTTTATCTACAGAGAAAGCAATCAGGCAAATTGAGTTTGATAACAAACTTACTTTCGCTGTTCATCCTCGGGCTACAAAGAAAGATGTTAAAAAAGCAGTTGAAGAACTATTTAAAGTTAAAGTTATTGGGATTAATATTCAAAATTCATTTACAGGAGAAAAAAGGGCTTATGTTAAATTAGGGCCGGAAAGTTTAGCTGCTGACGTAAGTGCAGATTTAGGATTGATTTAAAATGGGTAAACGACTGATACAACAAAGACGGGGAAGAGGAACTTCAGCTTATCGTTCACCTAGCTTTCGCTTTAAAGGAGAGATTAAACATCATAATTTGGAAACTACAGGGATGGTTACAGACATTATTCATTGTTCAGGGCATAGTGCGCCTTTAATGGAAATAAGTTATCTGACTGGTGTTAAAGGATTAGCCTTTGCTCCTGAAAAAATCAAAGTTGGAGACGAAATTACTATTGGTGCCAATGACTTAAAAGCAGGCAACGTTTTACGTTTGAAAGATGTTCCTGAGGGAACTTTGGTTCACAATTTAGAATTGAAACCGGGAGATGGAGGCAAATTAGTAAGGTCTTCAGGCTCTTTTGCGAAAGTTATTGCTAAAACTGAAACTGCAGTTAGGGTTAAACTGCCTTCAAATAAGGAAAAATTATTTTTACCTCAATGCCGGGCTGCTATTGGCATAATTGCAGGTGGTGGAAGGTTAGAAAAACCTTTCTTGAAAGCAGGAACAAAATTTTATAAGATGCGGGCTAAAAATAAATTGTATCCAAAAGTTTGCGGAATTTCAATGAATGCGGTTGATCATCCTTTTGGAGGATGTCATAGTACTCATAAAGGTAGGCCAACTTTATCTCCTAGAAGTGCTCCTCCAGGAAGAAAAGTTGGTAAGATTGCTCCGAGAAGGACAGGGAAGAGGAAATAAAACTAAAGTATACTGAAAATGGCAAAAGAAATATTATGGAAAGGAAGAACTGAGGAAGACGTAAAGAACATGGACATGAAAGAATTCATAGAATTAGTTTCATCCCGGCGAAGGAGATCATTAAAGAGGGGATTTACAGACGCACAAAAAAAGCTAATGAAAAGGATTGAAGCTGATGATAAAAACATAAAAACTCATTGCCGTAATCTTATTATCACTCCCGTAATGCTAGGAAAAACTTTAATGGTTTATAATGGTAAAGAATTTATTCCAATTACAATTACTTTGGAAATGTTAGGGCATTGTTTAGGAGAGTTTGCTCATACAAGAAAATCAGTTGCCCATAGTGCGGCAGGTGTTGGTGCTACAAGATCAAGTAAAGCAGTATCAGCGAGGTAAAAGAAAATAAAATGACAGAAGACAATAAAAAGGCGAATCCGGAACATTTTGCTATTGCTAAAAGTATGAATTTGCCAGTCTCTACGAAACATTGTATAGAAATTAGCCGAAATTTGCGTTATAAGAACACAAAAAGTGCTAAAGATTTCTTAGAAGATGTAATTGTCTTGAAAAAACCGGTAGTTTTTAGAAAATTTACTAGAGATATGGGTCACAAAGCAGGGATATCATCCGGTAGGTACCCACAAAAAGCAGCTGCAGAGTTTTTACGTTTAATCAAATCTGTAGAAGCCAATGCTCAGTTTAAAGGATTGAACACATCAAACTTAAAGATTACTAAAATTTTGGCCAATAAAGCTTCTGTTCCGGCTACTGGCGGAAGACATCGAAGAGATACCAAAAGAACTAATATTGAAATTGAAGTTAAAGAAAGAACTGTTGGAAAGAAAGATGAGAAGAAGAAAGCTGTAAAAAAGGAAGAGAAAAAAACAGAGCAGGGACAAAAAGAAGAAACAAAACAAGCGAAACCAACAGAGAATATAAAAGAAGAGAAGAAACTGGATACAATAGAGAAAGTGGCAGAAACTAAACAAGAGACCCCAATCGCTTCTGAAGAAAGCAGTAAACCTGCTGATTCTGATCAGCCGGCCCAACCCACCCAGGAAGAAGTAAAAGAACAAGTAAAAGTGGAAGAGAAAGTGGAAGAAGAAAATGTTGAGGAAGAATTAAAAGAAGAAGAGAAAGTTGAACCAACTAAAGAAGTTAATGATCAAAATGATAAAATAGAAACACCACAAGAAGAAGGTGAGAAACAATGATAGAGAGAGATTTTATTGCTCAGAAAACTAAAGAATATTATATCAAGAAATACATTGAATCTAAACTGAACAATGTAGGTGTTTCCTCAATTAGATTAAAAAAGATTCCGATGGGAGAAAAGATTATTATTGAAACCAGCAGACCCAGTTTAATTGTTGGTGCTAAAGGTTCTAATATTAAAGAACTTACTAAAAACTTAAAGAAAGATTTTAAATTGGAAAATCCCCAAATCGAAATTAATGAAGTGAAAAAGATATTTTTAGATGCTCAGATAGTGGCGGAAAGAATTGCTTCTTCTTTGGAGCGCTTCGGATCAGCAAGATTTAAAGGCATCGGACACAAAGTTATGGAGAATGTTATTAATTCCGGAGCTTTAGGAGTAGAAGTTATTATCTCTGGGAAAATTCCAAGTTCCAGAGCAAGAAACTGGCGTTTTTATCAAGGTTATTTAAAGAAATGTGGGGACATTGCAATTCACGGAGTAAGAAGGGCACAAACTAGCGCTTTATTGAAAAGTGGAATTATTGGAATTAAAGTTTCGATTATGCCTCCGGACATTGTCTTGCCGGACAATATTGATATTTTAGAGGAACCGGAGCAAGTTGTTGAAGAGATTAAAGAAGAAAAAGTTAAAGATGAGAAAAAAGGCAAGAAAAAATCTGCTAAGAAAACTTCAGCTACTAAAAAGAAAAAAGAAACAAAAGAAACAGAGAAAACAGAAGTTAAAGAAGAATTAAGTAATGAAGATACTGATTTCTCGGCAAAGTCTACAGAAGCGGAATTAACTACAGAAGATGTGAAAGAAGTTCCTAAAGAAGAACCCATAACACCTTCCTCTAAACAAGCTCCTCAAGAAGAAGTAGTTGAGGAAAAGAAGGAAGTTGAAGAGGAAGAAAAGCAGGAAGAGACTCCTACTGAAGAAGCAAAAGCTCTAGAGGAGCAAGCTGAAGAGAAAGTGGAAGAAGAAAAGAATGAAGAAATTAATCAAATAACAGAGGAACAGAAAGAATCACAATGAAAACAACAAAAGAATTAAGGGGCCTTTCCGGCGGAGAACTTAAGAACCGTTTAGTTGAGTTTAGAAAAGAACTCCTTAAATTGTCTGTAGAAGTTGCCAGTGGAGGTAATCCTTCCAGTCCAGGTAAAATTAGACAAGTGAAAAAAAATATTGCCCGTTCATTAACTTTACTTAAAGAGAAAGAAAAAGAGGTACAAAAATAAAAGAATGGTAGATACAGAAAAAATTGTAAATTTTTTGGTATCTCCCAAAAACAGGGGTGAATGTTTTTGGTAGATGTATGCAATCAATGTGGGTTACCACAAGACCTTTGCGTTTGTGAAACAATCGCACGG
>CAZIMI010000044.1:0-8642 GCA_964540325.1 uncultured Methanosarcinales archaeon
GGGACATCCAGATAAATCTGGATGAAAAAGAGGTGGTTTTGAGGTGTTTATCACTCTAAAGAGACAACTAGTATATAAATGTTTGGGTTATTTTGTCACTAGAGGGTAAGTACCCTATTTATGTTGAAGATTTTGCTAATTTAAAGGATACAATAGATATTTTACAATTACACTAAATATATATCTGGAATGGTAAGTAATGATAATTATGGATAAAAAACTTCTTTTAAATCATGTTGCAGTCAAAAAAAAGAAAGCAAGATTATCTATTAAGAATTTAGGTGAATTTTATATCTTTCATGAACACACTTTCCCAACAAAAAGGCTTAGTGGAAAAAAATATGATCAAGTAACAAGCATTCTTAAAAGAAAAAGATTTTTTTACAAAACCCTAAAAAGAAACATTGTTCAAGTAAAAACTGAAATTTCTAATGCTGACCAATTGCCCACAGAACTATTAAGAGGACATTATTTAGAACAATTACGTTGGCAAACAGCAAATCCAAACACAGAAATTGAAATTCCTGAAAGTTTAGAGCAAATCTTGTTACTACAACAACAAATAGAATCAATATACGAAGAGATTATAGAAGATAACAAAAAAAAGTTAGTAGGGAGAGCAAAATCTTATGTTGGGAGGATTAGAAATCAAAGAATTAGAAATTTAGAAGAATGTCTTAAATCAAAAACAATTCCTGAAGAAGAATTGGAAAAAGAGCTAGCAAAAATATTCTTTTCATTACCAGAAAATCCGGATTATTCATACTCATTTGATCAAGGGCTTGAAGTTTTAGTAAAGAACCCCTACAAAATTAACTTTTTAAACGTTCTTCCAGAAAAAGAACTCAAAAAACAAAAATGGCTCCTCATAGATCTAGAAAAACCACTTTACGATGAACCAGAAGAAGAAATATCTTGGGCAACAATGTATTATATTTATTTAGAAGACGGCCAACCTTTCAAAAAAGAAGTTCACACACTTAGAAAAACATCTTTACAGGAATATAAAAAGTGCAAGATTATTCATCATGGTTCAGAAGAAGAACTATTATTAAATGGAATTATTGGTAGCATTATTTCCGAAGATCCGGAAGTTATCTGTGCCTACAATGCCCCTTACGATCTGAAAGCTATCCAAGAAGCGATGCGAGAAAATAAAATTCCAAAAGATAAATTCTTTCCAAAAATTGAAGTTGCCAAACAATTTTTTGAAAGAATGAGAATAAATCATCGACAAGTTTTCGATTTATTAAAGTATGTTCAACTGGCTTACAAATTTCTTCCAGATCATAAAATTGAAACTGCTGCAAAATATTTATTAGGGGAAGATAAATTTTCAAAAATTATAGATTATGACCAAATGCGAGCCTTAGAAAGAGACGCAAAAGATAACAACAATCTTCAAGCCGCAGACAAAATTTGTATTTATGCAATAAATGATGTTGAAGTGATGGTAGACCTAATAAATAGTTTATCATTTCCTCAAGCAATCTCGCCTTTGTGTAACCATTTTAAGATTGAATTAGGTACAGCAGTACATAACCATTCTGCTGTTAACGTATTAAGAGAGAAAAAATATTTTCAAGAAGTAGGTACATTCTTTGAGAAACTTGAACATTCAATTCCCAAGATTAGAAAGAAAAAGAAAAAATTGCAAGAACAGGCAGACATTTTTAAAGAATCTTTTTTAGCTGAAAAGATTGGTTATTTCCCAAGGATTGGATTTCATAAAGATGTCTCTTTAATTTACATCCCTTGGGCAGATTACCTTTGGGAAGTATTGTTGGCCAGATTTGACTTAAAACCATTTCTTAAAGAAAAATATAAACATTTTGATAATAACGAGATTCAATATTATCTCTCGCAACATTTAAACAAATTTATTGAACCAATGTTTAGAGAATATGTTTCCTGGCAAAATAGTTCCAGAGAATTAAAAAAAACACTGCCCGGTTTTACTTTCGAACAAATTAAAGAAATGGTGGGAATGGTTCACAAGAATATGAAAGAGAATTCTCAATGGGCACCTTACCATTTCGAAAAAGGTACGCTCAAAGAAGAAACTTTTGTTAAATATACAACCGTTCCTATCAGAACAATGTTAGAAATTAAAAATGTAAATCCTGAACAATTATTTAAAGCACATTTTTCATGCCTTGAAATAGAGAATAAAGAAAGATTCTTTTATGGTCGGCATGGAGTTGAAATAGGTAAGGTTACTGCAGTATTAGAAGAAAAGATTAGTAATTTAGCTAAATTCATTGAAGAAAATGGATTAGACGTGATCAATACTGACGGCCAACATTTGTTTGTTAAAAGTAAATCATTGCCAGAGAAAAGAGAATATTATTTTCGAATCGTTGATTCTTTAGATGTTTTAATTAACGAAGATTTTAAACCGATTTATAGGTTAGTAGGAAAGTATAAAAATCTAAAATTGAAAAAGAAGGCCCTTAATTATCAAAGTGTATTTGAAACAAAGTTATTAAGTGATTTCTTAGGGTTAGTTTTTTCAGAAAAGTATAGTGAAGCCTTTCGCTTGGCAGAAGATAGAGAAGAAACCATTTTAGAAAGAAGAGTTGATAATGAAGATATTTTATATTGGACAAGGGGGAGAGATATGTACACTGGCTACGATACAAATGAAGAATATAAGATTAATTTCTATCTTAATAGAGAGCATACAGGAGAAAGTTTATACGATGAAGAAAGAGGGAAGTATTTTGATTTAATCAAACCAGAAGTTGAAGAAGAAGGTGTTGCCTTAGAGAAAGAAGTGCAAGAGTTAAGTGAAAGAGATGATTTATCAAAAAAAGAAAAAGGGAGATTAAGACAGCTTAAGAAAAGTATTCCGAAAAAAAGGTTTACTAACAGGGCGTATTACTTAGAAATAGAAAATTTCGAACCAGACTTTGACTTTTACCACGAAAAAATATTTGGAAAAGATAGCAGAATAGCTAAAATGGTTAACGCATTATAACTTTTACAAAACTATTTAAAACAGGACATCTTTTCATCTTTTATGGTCACCAGAACTTCACAAGAACGTTTCAGGACAAGTAGAGGAGTATTCGACACTTTTACCGATAGGAATCTCTTTGAACTTAAAAGTAGGGGTTATTTCGATGAATTGTTAAGTCCAATCTTTGTGGGCAAGGAAAGTAATGTCTTTTCTGCTAAGCGAGGGAAGAAAAAAGTCATCATTAAGATTTATCGGGTTCAGAACTGTGACTTTAAACGTATGTTTCAATATATTAAGCAAGATCCGCGTTACGATTTTTTACGCAATAAGAGAAGGGAAATCATTTTTGCTTGGACACAACGTGAATATAAAAATTTATTAAGAGCAGAAAGAGGTAAAGTTACTTCTCCTAAAGCCATTGCGGTTAAGAATAATGTTCTAGTTGAAGAGTTTATTGGCGACTCTAAGCCTGCTTCCCCTTTAAAAGATGCTTATCCAAATAATCCTAAGAAATTTTTTGATGAAATTGTCAAAGAGATTAAGAAGATGTATAAAGTTGGCCTAATCCACGGAGATTTGTCTTCATTCAATATTTTGAATTATAATGAAAAACCTGTATTAATTGATTTTTCTCAAGCAACTTTAGTAAGAACGCCAAACTCAGATGAATTACTGGAAAGAGATGTCAAAAACATAATTAAATTTTTTAAGAAATTGGGTGTTGAAGCGGATTTTAAAGAAATTATAGCAAAAGTTAAAAAGTAACTCTGTAAAATTAATAATATGGAACCAGAAATGCCTGAAAATGCGGGAGACGAGTTCTCTTATGAACTAAAAATACCTGAAGAACGAGTAGCTGTACTAATTGGCACTAAAGGAGAAACTAAAAAACAGATTGAAGAACAGGCTGGTTGTGAGTTAGATATTTCTAAAGAAGGTGACGTAACTATTCTGGGAGATGACGGATTGAAATTGTTTACTGCTAGAGAGATAGTTAAAGCGATTGGTAGGGGATTTAATCCGGATATTGCTTTATTATTAACAAAACCCGATTACACTTTAGAATTTATTGAGTTGAAAGATATTGCAGGTAAAAGCAAAAATACAATGTTACGTTTGAAAGGGAGAATTATTGGTAAAGGCGGGAAATCAAGAGAAGAGATTGAGCGTTTAACCAATACTTACATTTCTGTTTACGGAAAAACTGTGGGGATTATCGGTGAAGTTGCTTGGACAGCACTTGCCAGACAAGCTTTGGGAATGTTATTAGACGGCTCAATGCACAGAACAGTTTATCGATTTCTAGAAAAGAAGAAAAAGGAAATGATGTTTGGGTAAAAAAATGGTTACTTTAATCACATCTTATAAGAATCCTGATTTAGATGGTTTTGCTTGTATGTATGCTTATGCTGAATTTCTAAAGAAAAAAAAATTTAATGTAAACTATAAAGTCTTTGGCATTCCTAGAAAAGAAGCAAGATTTGTTATTAAAAAGAATTCTTTAGACATCAAAGAAATCAATGAAGAGTATGATCAGATTATCCTTGTTGATGCTAGTGACAAAAGTTCTAAAGGGATTCCGGAAGGTCTTGATGCAAATAAAGTTATTGAAGTGATTGATCACAGAGAAAATCCACAAGCAAATGAAGATTTTCCTAACGCAAAAATTCAAATAGAATTAGTTGGTGCTTGTGCCACACTAATTGCAGAAAAGTTTTTTGAAGAGAAAAAGGAAATTTCAAAAGAATCTGCAGTTTTACTTTATTCTGCGATTGTTTGGAATACGGTTAATTTCAAAAATAAAGTTACAACGAAAAAAGACATCAAAATTGCTAACTGGTTAAAAACAAAGTTTACTCTTTCGGACAATTATATTTATAATCTTTTTTCTTATGGTTCAGATTCAAGTATTAACGAACTTTTTTTTGCTAATTTTGAAGCAAATGGGAAAAAAATAGGTATTGCACAGCTTGAAACTGTTAATGTTGAAGAAATTGTTAAGGAGAAATTTAATGAAATTGAAAAGTTATTAGAATCCAATAAAAAGAGATTTGATTACATTATCCTAACCTGTATTGATTTAGAGAAAGGATTTAATTTGTTTGTTGCAATTGATGAAAAGTCTAAAAAATTAGTTGAAAAAGTATTAAAAGTTAAGTTTTCTGATAATATTGCTCAGAAAGAAGGCATCATTATGCGTAAAGAGATTATGCCTAAAGTAAAAGAATATTTGGAAAATCACTGATTTTTAACTTAAAACAGATAAATAAACTTACCACAAACATTATAAAGCTTACCTTTTTCTCCTAATTCATGGTTCAGAAAACTGCAGAAGATCTTGCTAAGAAACAAAGAGACATTTCTATCGCCGAATTCTTCGAGAAAAACAGACATTTACTTGGTTTTGATAACCCCAGAAGGGCGTTAATGACTGCTGTTAAAGAAGGAGTTGATAATGCTTTAGATGCTTGTGAGGAAGCAAGGATTCTACCGGAGATTTCTGTTGAACTGATTCAATTAGATGAAACTCGGTTCAGAGTAGTGATGGAAGATAATGGTCCGGGAATTATTAAGTATCAGTTGCCAAAGATTTTTGCTAAGTTACTTTACGGAAGCAAATTTCATAAACTTTCTGCTACTCGTGGTCAGCAAGGAATTGGAATTTCTGCAGCGGTGCTTTACGGACAATTAACAACAGGTAAACCTGCGCTGATAACCTCTAAAACCAGAAAAGATAAGCCAGCAAGTCAAATTAAATTAAAAATTAATACTACAACTAATAAACCAGACATTGTTTCGGATACAGAAGTTGACTGGCCAGAAAAAGAACACGGTACAAAGATCGAAATTGATTTGGAAGGTTCTTACTTAAAATCAAAACAGTCTGTTGACGAATATATTAAAGAAACTGCAATTGTCAATCCGCATGCAACATTTATTTATACTAATCCAGAAGCACAACAGTTCATTTTTCCTAGAGCAACAGAAGAATTGCCTGCAGAACCTAAAGAGATTAAACCTCATCCTTACGGAGTAGAGTTAGGAAGACTTATCAAAATGTTGGAATTAACACCAGCAAAAACTTTACAGCAATTCTTAACAACGGAATTTGTCCGTGTAGGAAGCGGTACAGCAAAAACTATCTGTGAGAATTCTGCTTTGCTTCCAAAAACTCGACCAAAGAAAGTTTCTAGAGAAATGGCAGAACAACTTTACAAAGGTATTCAAAAAACTAAAATAATTTCACCGCCAACAGATTGTATTAACCCAATTGGTGCTGAGTTATTGGAAAAAGGTTTACGGAAAGAAATTAACGCAGAATTTTATTGTTCCTCAACAAGACCACCATCAGTTTACCGGGGAAATCCATTCCAAATTGAAGCAGCAATGGCTTATGGTGGAGAGCAAGAAGGAGATAAAACTATCAGAATTATGCGGTTTGCAAATAGAGTGCCATTGTTATATCAGCAAGGTGCTTGTGGAATAACTAATGGTATTCAAAATACTTCCTGGCGAAATTATGGGTTGCAGCAAAGTAAAAATTCATTGCCTTCTGGGCCTTGTACAGTAGTAGTACATATGACTTCTGTTTGGGTGCCGTTTACTTCGGAGTCGAAAGAAGCGCTTGCTCATTATAATGAGATTATTAAAGAAATCAAGTTGGCTTTACAGGAATGTGGAAGAAAATTAGCCATGTTTGTTAATAAAAAGAAAAGGATTAAAGAAGAAGGTAAGAAAAGAAGTTATATCGAGAAATATATCCCGCATGAGGCAGAAGCTTTACAAGAACTTATTGGTTTGGCCGATGTTAAGAAAAAGAAGATTGAAGATGATTTATGTAAAATTTTAGAACATACTCGTGGCGAGTTGGAAGATATTAAAGTTGATAACCCTGATTATGATCCAGAATTAGCCGCTATTGGGAAAGAAGAGAAAGTTGAGTCTAAAGAAGAGGAGAAAAAGAAAGATAATCAAAAGGAAGAAAAAGGTAAAAAGGAAAAATCTGAGAAGAAAGGGAAAGATAAGAAAAAGAAGAGCAAGAAAGGTCAAACAACGTTAGTGTAAAAATAAAATGGCAAAGAAAAATAAAGTTATTGAAAAAATTGAAGAAGTGGCTCAGGGAGTTTACAATAAAATCAAGAAAATTAAACAGCCTGAATTAGAAATGCCTATCAGAGCTTTAAGTAATGTTGAATATAATGATAAAGATGGTTATTTTGAACTTTTGGGAAAAAAGAAAATAAGAACGCTTACTGCGGCAACAATCAAAACTTTCGCCCAAACCTTAAGGATGATGGGTTTGTCAAAAGAATTAATTGAACTTGACGATATTGCTACGAAAAGAGATGCTTATTACGTTAATATGAACTGGAGAGATGCCAGATTTAAAGAACAGCCGGAATCTGATTCTGTAATGGACGACATTGAAGCGATGATGGGTGTGAACAGAGAACAGATTGGTTTTATTCCTGGAGAGAAAGGAGGAGCAGTTGCAGGAAAATTAACCGTACTTGACATTGATAAAGAAACAGGAAAACAATTAAAAATTGATTGTACTAAATTTGGATCTGGAGCTTATTCAATTCCTAGTTCGGTGGAACATCTTAAATTTGAAACAAATGCGAAATTTGTTTTAGCGATTGAAACAGCAGGTATGTTTGAACGTCTTAATAAACATAAGTACTGGAAAAAGGCAAACTGTGTGATTATTGCAATGTCTGGCGTACCCACAAGAGCAACGAGAAGATTTTTAAGGAAATTATCTGACGAAAACAAGTTGCCGGTATACGTATTTACAGACGGTGACCCTTACGGATACTTTTCTATTTACAGAACTCTTAAAGTGGGATCAGGTAATGCTGCCCATATCAACGAATTTTTCTGTGTACCACAAGCACAATTTATTGGCGTAACTCCGCAAGATATTGAAGATTATAAGCTCCCAACACATCCTTTGAAAGAAGTAGATTTCAAAAAAATCAAAGATGTTTTGAAAAATGATCCGTTCTGTTTACATCATAAAAAATGGCAGAAAGCTTTGAAACAAATGGCAAAGATGAAAGTTAGGGTTGAACAACAGGCTTTCTCGGCGCACAGTTTAAACTTTGTAATGGAAAAGTATCTGCCAAAGAAATTGAAAAATCAGAAGACTTGGTTACCATGAAAACAATAAAAATAGTTGGATTGATGATAATAACTTTATTCTTAATATCTTGTGGAGGGGAAAAAATGACAAATAAAACAGCTACATTTTATACTACATTAGGAACAATTGAAGTTAAACTATTTACTGAAGAAATGCCGATTACTACTGAGAATTTTATTAAGTTGGCTAATGATGGTTTCTATGACAATACTAAATTTCATCGAGTAATTTCTGGATTTATGATTCAGGGCGGTGATCCGTTAAGTAAAGATGATGCTAAAAAAGCAATGTGGGGAACTGGTGATCCTGGGTACAAGATCAAAGATGAGTTTGGTTCTGTGGGAAATAATAAAGGCACCATCGCCATGGCAAATGCTGGTCCAAACACAGGCGGAAGTCAGTTTTTTATCAATCTAGTAAACAACAATTTTCTGGATTCGAAACATCCAGTTTTTGGTAAAGTGGTAAATGGAATGCATATTGTTGAGAAGATTGGTAATGTTGAGACAGGACAAGCTGATCAGCCGGTTGAGG
>CAZIMI010000045.1:0-8499 GCA_964540325.1 uncultured Methanosarcinales archaeon
CATTGGGATCATCTTTAAGTATTTCTAAACCCTCTTCAGTGATTTCTCCAGCCAAAGCGTTTATTGTTGAATAAAGATGTTCAATTTCAATCTCTTCTTCTTGAATGGTTCCTTTATTTTCTTCGTTTGAGCCATCTTCTTTATCAGTACTAATAATTATGCCCTCATCGGTATCAACACCAAGATTTTCCAAAACTTCAACCTGTTTTTCTTTAATAGCTTCTTTTCTTTCTTTAAGATTGTCGGATTGTGTTTCTTCGTTCTCTTTTAATGTAATAATTACTGAAACAGTTTCATCTTCATTCAAGCCAACTGCTGCGCCTGAAAGAAAATTTTTGGAAAAAGCATTTTCTACAAATGGATCAACGTAAATTAGAGATTTTGTACGAAGGGGTTCATCAATAGTTGTAACCAGAATAATGAATGACAAAAAAAATATTCCAAACACCCACCACTTATTTTCCATTTTTAAATCAACATCAATTTATTACTTTTTTCTAATAAAATAGAACCCAAACCTTTTCCAACATTAAAAGATGCTTCAGATAATACTCCCGCTAACAAGTCAAAGAAACTAATTTCTTTTTGATATGATAGAAAATCTATTTCCTCTAAATCATAATTATCTTTAATATACTGTTCAGCGGTGTCTCTATCTCCCAATTGGTCAACTAAATCTAATTCAAAAGCTTCGATTCCCAGATAAAACTCTCCTGTTGCTAGTTCAGTTATTTTGTTCTTTTCTAAACCCCTATTATTGGCTATTTCTTCAATGAAATAATTATGGATCTTGTCAATCTTTTTTTGAAAGATGCTTCTTTCCTCTTCACTTAGTTTTCTATAAGGCGTACCTGCATCTTTATATTTGCCGGATGTTAACTGTTCATAACCAACACCATATTCTTCCATCAAACCGCTAAATTCTATGAACGAAGAAATCACGCCGATACTGCCGGTAATGGACATTTTATTGGCGATAATATGATCTGTTGCAGAAGCAATCCAATAACCGCCGGAAGCACCAACTTCTCTAATAACAGCAATAGTTGGTTTTTCTGTTTTCTTAATAGCAGAGGCAATTTCGTCAGACGCTACTGCACTTCCTCCTGGGGAATTAATTTCCAACAAGATAACTTTTATCTTTGGGTTATTGTCTGCATCTTTAATGAAACTGACAATATTTTTTGCAGAAGTTGTTGATTGCCCTAAATAACTTCCACCATTACCTGTAATTGGTCCGTCGATAGGGATTAAAGCCACATTACCCATCTTAGAACCGTCAAAGATTGATAACGAAATCGGCAACAAAACAAAGAAGACAAACATTACTGCCAGAATAGTCAATAGAATAGGAATGAATCTACTTTTTTCTTTCACCTTCTTTTTCATACACTATGGATATATGTAAAAGGTATATAAATGTTTTCAAAAAAGAGAAAATAGCCCCACGCGGACTTTCAAACCAAAGGGATGGTAATTCCCTTACGGAATTTGAACCGCGGTCAATGCCTATCTTCTTTCATAGAAAGCCTAAGGGCACTATGACTTGACCTCAACCACAAAAAAGTGATTAAGTTAGTCCACTACACCATGGGGCTGTCAAGACTATCTTTATCTAACTTCTTTATAAAATTTTTGGATAATAAAAAAGAAATATGTGGGCGGCAGGGTTCGAATTCGCACAGCAAAGAAAAATCTTTGACTGCCCTGCGTAGGGACTAACCCAATGGGTGTCATCTAGTCACAGCCAATAAAGGCTCATTACACCCGTGACTTACCTAAGCCCATCCCATTTGACCGCTCTGGCACGCCCACATCACTATAGTTGATTTCTAATAGTATTTTTATATCTTTCTATTGGAAATTGAATCTTAAGAATAATCCATTCTAGAAGGAGCAAATCTTAATCTCTCAATAAAATCTTGCGTAGATCTTCTATCTTCGTTAGGTAACAAATAAGTGGGTTCATTATTTTTTATTCTTTTCAAACATCTCAAAATATTACTTACAGTGTTCAATTCATACCTCATTCTTGCCTCTAAATCTTCTTTTGGAATTCCTGCCGAATCTTCTGCTTGGGCTATATAATCATGTAAATGACTAAAAATTTCCCCATTTGAAACATAACATTTATCATCCAAAACGTCCATAAAGATATTTTCAGCATTATTATCATCAAAAGAATCTAAAAGATGTTCAACAACAGAAATAACTTTATCTAATCCTTCTCCTCTGTCAAGAACACTTTGGTAAAAATTATCCCATGCCCAACTTTTTCGTGTTGCTTCTCCACCGACATATGGCCCCACTCCAAGTTCATGATCTATGCCAGACCCTAAAGCATCACCAAAAAATGTTCCAGATTGCCTAGCTTCTACTTAACCTTGCAATCCTGCAGCTTTTTGCATTGTAGAATATGTAAGCATACAAAAATGATTCTTAGAAGATATATAAAGATTGTTGTGGTAAAGTTACATTCATTGCCCAGAGTTCCAGAACACAGTCTTCATTTTTGTTTTTTTATTAAACGATAACAAAAACCTTATAAAACCAAACAAACTACTAAAAGAAATGTCAAAGAAAGATCAAAAAGGAATAACAGCAAAGAAAGAAGATTTCAATGAATGGTATCCACAGGTAATTCAAAAAGCAGACCTAGCAGATTATTCTGCGGTTTCAGGTTGTATTGTTTACAAGCCAAACTCATATGCTATTTGGGAAAAAATCAAAGAAGTTACAGATAAGAGATTCAAAGCGGTTGGTATCAAAAATGCTTACTTCCCTTTATTCATTCCAGAATCATTATTACAAAAAGAAGCTAAACATATTGAAGGGTTCGCTCCAGAAGTTGCTTGGGTTACTCATACAGGCAGTTCTAAATTAAGTGAACGCCTAGCAGTTAGACCAACGTCAGAAACAATCATGTATGATTCCTATTCCAAATGGATTCGTTCTCATAACGATTTGCCTTTGAGAATAAACCAATGGTGTAATGTGGTTAGATGGGAATTTAAACATCCAACTCCGTTCTTAAGGGGAAGAGAGTTTTTATGGAACGAAGGCCATACCTGTTTTGCAACCAAAAAAGAAGCGGAAGCAGAAGGCACAGAGATTATTGGCATCTATGATGACGTTTGCAGAGATTATTTAGCAATGCCTTCTCTTATTGGCAAGAAATCTGAAAAAGAAACGTTTGCCGGTGCCGAATATACAACATCATTAGAATTCATTATGCCTAATGGTAAAGCCATTCAAGGACCAGACTTCCATTTTGATGGTCAAAACTTTGCCAAAGCTTTTGATATTTCTTTTACTGATAAAAAAGGCAAGAAAGATTATGTCTGGCAAAACACTTTTGCCATTACTACAAGAATGATTGGTGTTTTAATTGCCATGCACGGCGATGATAAAGGTTTAGTTCTCCCGCCAAGATTGGCAGCAACCCAAGCAGTAATTGTTCCTATTCTATTTGAAGATTCTAAACCAGAAGTGTTAAAAAAAGCTAAAGAGATCAAAAAAAGTTTGGAGAAGAAAGGCATTTCTGTTTATTTGGATGACAGAGAAAATTATAGTCCCGGCTGGAAATTCAATGAATGGGAAGTAAAAGGTGTTCCTGTTCGAATTGAATTAGGACCAAGAGACTTAGAGAAGCATCAAGTCATGGTTGCCAGAAGAGATACTTCTGAGAAACAGGCTTTAGAGTTAACTGCGATTGCTGACGAAGTTAGAATTTTATTGGATGATATTCATAAAAATTTGTTTGATAAAGCACAAAAAATTCTTGACAAAAGTGTTGTTAAAGTTAATAATCTTAAAGATGCTAAAGCTGCTTTCAAGAATAAGAAAATTGTTTTTGCACCCTGGTGCGGTGCAGTTGAGTGTGAAGACATCTTTAAAGATAAGACTGGTGCCAAGTCATTGAATTCTCCATTAGAACAGCCAAAATTAAAGAAAGGACAGAAATGTTCATTCTGTAAAGAAAAAGCTACAAGTTGGTTTTACTTCGGAAAGAGTTATTAGAAATATTAAACCATTAAATTTCAATATTGTGTTCTTTTAAGTATTTCTCACATTTTTTGTTGCTTAACAATTTATCATTAACAACCAACTTATATGATTTAACTTTAAGTGGCACTTTACCAACGTATTTAATTGCAACCCCTCTCTTAGATATCTTCTTAAAGAAATTAATCTCGAATCTTGTTGTCTTTTTAGAAAAAGTTTTTTGAAAGTAATTAAATATTGTCCCAATAATTGCTGCAGAGAGTATTGATTCACTTTCTCTTACAGTTTTCCCAATTCCAATATCATACTTGTTTACTTTATCACTGCCTTTTTCTTGATAGCGAATCCTAATGAACAGACTAGTAGGTCCAAAAGGTTTAATCTTTTCAGAACTGCTAGGGATAATAAAATATTCTCTTCCATCATAATTAAAACTTAATAATTTATCTGGAATTTTCTTAAACAATTGCCAATGTCCAGATACAAAAGCGGAAGCAAATAAGGCATTACATTCATAATCCAAATCCCAGTTTTTTGCATCAATAATTTCGTGAAATTTTAGAATCACATAAACATTATCTGAATTGCTGGATCTCCTTAAGAACCTAGAATGAATTATGGCTTTCTTTAAGGTAGTCCAAACATAGAATCCTTCTCCTTGCCCATAACCTTTGGCAATAGTAGAATCAGCCCCTTTTGTAATAAAACTTTTTAGCTTTTCTAATTTAGTTGTATGATAAACATCCCTAGCTACTTCTGAAGAATAACTGATTTTTCTTGCATTTTTCATGTTACACCCTAATTACATTTTTTCTTGTCAACTTGTTAATGAATATAACAATAGTATTTATCTGTTTCGGAAAGAAAACAAACCATTAAATTTATATTCTAGAAAGTAATAATTAAAGATATGCCGTTAGAAAAAGAAATAATCTCTCTAGGAGATATAGAAATGGGTGCTGGTAACCTTACCGATGATTTCATTAGTGATAAGGCTTTAGCGGAACTTATTTCTGAATTAAGTAAACGCCCCCACCTGGTAGATTTAATCTTTAATGGTGATACTTTTGATTTTCTTAAGAGTCCTTATTTTAAGACCAACCAATTAACTTATCCGCGGCACATTACTGCAGAAATTTCTTTAAACAAACTTAATTTAATCTATCATGCCCATAATAAAGTTTTTAGAGCAATGAAAAAGTTTTCTCAGAACAAAAAAAATAAATTAATTTTTAATATTGGCAACCATGATCCGGATTTACTTTACCCCCAAGTACAAAAAAGAATTAAAGATATTCTTGGTAATCCAAAAAACGTTTTCTTTAAAAAAGTTTACCGATATAAAAATATCCATATTGAACATGGCCAACAGTACGACTTTTTAACAAAAATAAATTATGACAAATTATTTTTATCCTATAAAGGAGATTCAATCCTCAACCTTTCTTTTATTTCTTTTGGTTTAATCAGCAGGTTTATGCATATGAAAGAGGAACATCCATTCTTGGAAAGGATTTTTCCCCGCCCGGACCTGTTGAAACTGCATCGAAGAGTGGTTAAAAGACTTACCAGAAGAACAGTAACTTACTTTCTAAAAAGTGTGCTTTACTACCCATTACGTTACTATTATGATCCAACATATACTTATCCCCGAGAACTGTTCAGAGAGCTTTATATCAGATTAAAGAACATTCACTGGGACGTTGATAAAGTAATTCCTACTTTCAAAAGAAAGAAAAAGCGTTCTTTTAAAAAAGACAAAATTTTTGTTCTCGGACATGTTCATGATAAACATCTTGAAGATAAAGGAGGAGTTGTATTAATTCATCCTGGAGCATGGAGAGACGAATATGATTTAGATGTAAATACCAGAAAATTAACACCCAGACCAAAAAGGTATGTTCAAATTCTAATTACGGATGTAGGGACAGATTATCAAATTATTGAGATTCCCACAAAGAGAAGCGTTTTAAACTTTGATAAAGTTATCAAAGATGAGTTTAAACATGTTAAGTTAGCGGCTAAAGAAGAGAAGTTTAATCCAGCACTAATTTAAACTCTTTACCATAATCTTCAAAGCCAAGTTTAAGATAAAACTTGTGAGCATATTCTCGTTCGTACCTGCTGTTAGCAATTATCCAGCCGCAGTTAGCTTTCTTTACTTCTTCAATTGCTGCTTGCATTAATTTTGTTCCTAAGCCTTTTTTGCGATGATCCTCACTAACAAATAAATCTTCGATTAAAGCATAAGGATATTTATGTGAATCATTTTCAATGAAATATACTCTTACTCTGCCAATTTCCTGATTGTTTTCCTTTATTGATAATTTTATTGCTTTTGGAGATAGTTCTTGTTTTTCCATTTTGCTAAAGAAAAAGTTAAGGTTTAATAGTTTTATGGATTTCACGGCTTCATCCGGAATAACACTATTTTGTATACTGGCGCATAAAAATAAACGGCGATTTATTTTTAGCGCTGAAAACTAATAGTTTTTAGTTTTCATGCGCCCTGACGAAGCATGAAATGAAACATAGATTTCATTTCAGCTCTGAAAATTAATATTCTTTAATTTTCATGAGTCGAGGTGCATATCAAAAACGTGAAACGTTTTTGGGATGTTCCAGAAAATCTTCGTTTTCTGTTACATTTTGTGAGCAGGGCACGGCACCTTAGATTTTACTCATTATATTCGTAAAATGTGCCTCCTTTGGCGCTGCTCACAAAATCCCCGCACCGTGCCCCAGTATACAAATTTACTCTATTCCGGATGAAGCCGGATTTCACTACTAACTCACAATCAACAATCTTTAAATAGGTAAGCAATTCTCTAAATGTTTCCGAGTGGGGTGGTGTATTATTTTAGAACAAGCAATAGAAGAAGTAATTGAAAAGTACTCCAGTTTTAAAGAAATAGTTTCTGCTATTCATGAATTCATTCTAGAGAATGATGAGAAAAAAGAAAACAAAAAAGAAGGAAAATTAGAACTTAAAGTTGATTCTCTAAAAGCTATTTTTGAAAAAGAGTTTAAAGAAAAAATTACTAAGAAAAAGAAGGTTGAAAAAAAACCTAAAAAGAAGAAAAAAAGTAATTTAGAAGAAGAAACTAAAAAGAAAAAAGAGATTAAAGAACATAGAACAGTAACATATTCTTCCGAGCATGAGAGATTTTTAGCAGAGAATTTCTATAAATCTAACCTAGATTATGATAATCTATTCTCTTACACATTTTCCGGAGTTAAAACAAACAATTTTACTGATTTCTATGAAGAAGAAAAGTTAGCCCACAATGTTACTTATAAAGATATGGATACAGAAGAAGCTAAAGAAACGCTTGTTTCTATACAATATGCAACAGTTCTAGGATCAATGACTGAACTAAGTCTTGAAAAAAGAAGACAATTTGCCAATTGGGTAATGTTCAACAAAGATTTGATGAAACTTTTTGAAACCACATATGGAGTTACTAGAGATATTGATTATGCTAAGACTTTCTGATTGGTAATGAGTTTTGAGTTATGGGTAATGAGTACTCTCAAAGCCCAAGACTCACTTACTCACTACTAATCTTAATAATTAACTAAAACCTGCACATCCTTACCAAAGATATCCTTCAAGTCTTCGAAGACTGGCTCTTTGATGAAAGCGCGCTGAGGCATTTTCAGATTGGCCAGAGCTTTCTCAAATTCCTCATAGCTAGAATCGCTCAAAGTTCCCAAACTGCCGTCTTCATTAATTTTGGCTTTCTCGATTCTTTTATCTTTAGCATCAATGTCATGAATTACAAAAGCAACATCGTCAAGCATGATTATTTCACCATATTTTTCACCATGTTTAACTTTGATCTTCGTCCTTTCCAATTCTCGGCCACGTTTACGCTGCATATACTCAATCAAGAACTTAATCAAACCAGAACTACCTTTACGAGCTTTCTCCACAGCTGCTTTACTTAACTTGCCTTTATCGTGTTTAGTTTTAGCTTCAACAATTTCATTTAAATCACGAAGGTAACGAGCAGGAACTTTTCCAGTTGAAATCAGTTCATCCTCAAACAATTTAATGATTTCTTCATCCTGTGCTCTCTCAATTCCTTCCATTTTCAAAACATCTCTAATAATAGTCATTATTTCGTCATAAAGAACTAAAACGCTTTTCTTATTATGCATCTCTTCAATCGTTTTAAACAATTCCTTAATCCGTTTCAAGTATTTTTCAGCATTTGTAATCAATTCATCAAGCTCTGTACCAGATAATTCTTTTAATTCGCCGTGCTCAATCTTTTTACGGACTTCAACATTCTTTTTCAGGATATCAACATATTCTTTTTCCAGCATTTTTTCTTTCTTAACAAAAATCTCTTCCAGAACTTCAGGAGTTTCTTTCGGAGTTGGTGGTGGAATTCCGTACAACATTAAAGCTGCTTGGCTAGGAGTTAAGATTGCATAAAATGTATCTTCCATCCCCATATCTTTCATCTTCATCTTTACACGTTTAAT